>NZ_BAABDO010000076.1:0-33981 GCF_039539665.1 Actinomadura keratinilytica | reverse complement strand
TTGCCGCGGACCGTGCCGCCGGCCCCGGCCGCGCCGGGCGCGGGCGGTCCGGACGGCCCGCTGCGGATGGCGGCGGCCGCCCCGGCGGCCGCGGGAGCGGCTCCCGCGGCCGCCGGGGCGACGACGAGTCCGAGCAGGCCCAGGGCGACGACCAGGAACCGCGACAGCCGGCCGCGCTCGTCGGACAGGGGAGCGTAACGGCGCACGCGCGTCTCCTCCCGTCGGCGGCGGCAGGGCCCAGGCCCCCGGGCATGCTCTTCGGGCCGGCCTCGCTGCCGGTCCCTGTCCGGCCACGTTAACCCATCGGGCCGGTCGCGCGGGCGGCGCCGCACGGGTCCGCCCGGATCATTTCACCGCCGGTTCGGGCTCGGGCCGGACGGGGAACCACCGCTCGGGCAGCAGCCGGGCCAGCTGCCGCGACCGGGTGGCGGCCAGCGGGCCCGCGACGGCCAGCACCAGGACGTAGGCGGCGATGAACGGCGCCAGGCGGGAGTCCAGCCCGGCCCCGGCCGCCAGCGCGGCCAGCACCAGGGCGAGCTCGCCGCGCGACAGGATGGTCAGCGCCACGTTCGCCGAGCGTTCGCGGCCGTACCCGTGGAGCCGTCCGGCCAGCAGCCCGGCGACGCAGTTGAACAGCACGGTCAGCAGCACCGCGACCGCCACCGGCAGCGCCACCGGTGTCACGTCCCCGGGTGCGATGGACAGCCCGAAGGAGAAGAAGAAGATCGCGGCGAAGGCGTCCCGCAGCGGGTGCAGCAGGCCGCGGATGCGCTCGGCGGAGCGGGTGGCGCCCAGCACCAGTCCGATCATGAACGCGCCGATCGCGTCGGAGACGCCGAACTCCTCGGCGATCCCGGCGGTCAGCACCGCGCAGCCGACGAAGGTGACGACGAGCAGCTCGTCGTCGCCGACGTCGACCAGGCGGCCGACCCAGCGGGCCCCCCAGCGGGCCACCGCGAACAGCACCAGCAGGAACGCCAGCGCCCTGCCGAAGGCCAGGGCCGCCGTCGCCGGGTCGCGCGCACCGGCCAGGACCGGCTGGATCGCCGCCAGGTACAGGGCCAGGAACATGTCGTCGACCACGATGAGGCCGAACACCAGCTTGGTCTCGGGGTTGCCGAGCCGGCCGAGGTCCACCAGCAGCTTGGTGACGATGGCCGACGAGGAGATGCCGATCACGCCGGCCAGCACGAACGCCTCGGCGGCGCCCCAGCCGAGCGCGAACCCGAACGCCAGCCCGCCGCCGACGTTGAGCAGCAGGTACAGCGCGCCGGCGGCGGCCAGCCGCCCGCCGCCCCGGACCAGGTCGTCCAAATGGAACTCCAGGCCCAGGTAGAACAGCAGGAACACCAGGCCCAGGGCGGAGACCAGCTTCAGGTCGGCGGGGTCGTCGAACAGCGCCAGGCCGGGGGTGTGCGGGCCGAACAGGATCCCGGCGAGCATGAACAGCGGGATGGTGGGCAGGCCGATCCGCACTCCGGCGCGCGCCAGCACGCCCGCGGCCAGGAACGCCCCGCCCAGCGCGACGAGTGAATGGGCAAGGGAAATGACAGCCTCCAGGGGGTTGCACGGCCGCGGCCGCCCCGGGTGCGAGGGCATGCCGCGGCGCTCCGGCGCCCAGGGGCGACCGGACGGGAGAAGGACCTTTAGAACCCCGTGTCGGAGGGCGGTGCCCGCGCCGGACGGTCGTGCGCGGGCAGCCGATCGGGAGGCGCCTCGGGATCGGACGGGAGGACGGGCCGCCCGCGGCACGTGAGAAGGGCGGGGTCGTCCTCGGGCGGCACGGCGGCCGGCGGGGCCGTGCTCGGTGGAGCCGGACGGTCCGCGGACGCGCACGCGGCATGGGCGTGGTTGACGAGGAAGACCGCGCCGGTCTCGGTCCGGCCCGACGGGACGTGCTCGGCCGGCGCCGCCGCGGCGGCGATGACGGAGCGCTGCGCGACGGCGGCGGCGTGGTGCCGGGCGGGCGCGACGGCGCCGGTGCCGCCCGCCTCGTAGACCAGGCCGAAGAGGGCGGCCAGGAAGATCAGGAACGCGGCCGGCGACACCGGCAGCCGAGGTCGGCCGCGCACACTCCCCCTTTCAGTGGTTTGTCAGGCTTCCCCCCTACTTTACGGGAAGCTGATCAGTGTCCCGTTTCGGCCAATTTGTCACCGAAAGAGGTCATTGTCGGGTTGCGAAAGGTGAATTACCCTCGCGTTCACCCACCCCCCGCAACCGGAAGGAGCAAGTCCGGTGGTGCATCTCAGAAGGACCGCGGTCTTCGGTGTCGCGTCCCTGGCCGCCCTCGCCCTCGCCGCCCCCGCGGCGTCCGCGGCGACGACCACCATCTACGCGGGCTCGGACCCCTACTCCGGCAGGGTCCAGGCGTCCCTGCTCGGGACGGCCACCGTCAGCACCTCCATCGGCTCGGGCAGCTGCAACGAGTCGACGCTGACCGGGTCGATCCAGTCCGACGGCACCGGCCTGACCATCAACTCGGCGACCTTCGCCACCGACGGCGGCCCCTGCAGCGGCACGGTCTCCTCCACCATCACGCCCGAGAACTTCCCGTGGACCGGCGGCACCGTCGTCTACGACACCGCGCACACCGGCGGCCGCGACGCGGCGGTCACCATCGCCAACTTCCGGGTCCGCGCGGTGGTGAACATCTTCGGCGGCATCACCTGCATCTACGGCGGCAACCTGACCGCCAACGGCTACAACCCCGACAACCCCAACCGCGGCGACACCAGCGTGGCCGAGGCGCAGGTCGGCGTCACCAACGCCACCGTCAGCAAGATCAGCAGCGGCAGCAGCTTCCTGTGCCCGTCCACCGCGACGGTCTCCGCCAACTACAAGCTGCTCGGCGAGAGCACCCCCGGATCGGGCACCTACGACCAGACCCTGCACGTCACCGAGTGATCCGAACCGGCTGACCCAGGACACGACGCGGGGCCGCGCCCTCCCCCACCGGGGGGCGCGGCCCCGCCGCCGTTCAGCAGCGCCCGGCGGATCCGTCCGTCAGCAGCCGACCAGCTGCGCGGCCAGGAACGACTCGACCTGCGAGATCGCGATGCGCTCCTGGTTCATCGAGTCGCGCTCGCGCACCGTCACCGCGTCGTCGTTCAGGGTGTCGAAGTCGACGGTGATGCAGAACGGGGTGCCGATCTCGTCCTGCCGGCGGTAGCGGCGGCCGATCGCGCCGGCGTCGTCGAACTCCACGTTCCAGTGCCGGCGCAGCTGCGCGGCCAGGTCGCGGGCCTTCGGGGACAGGTCGGCGTTGCGCGACAGCGGCAGCACCGCGGCCTTGACCGGGGCCAGCCGCCGGTCGAGCCGCATCACGGTGCGCTTTTCCATCTTGCCCTTGGCGTTGGGCGCCTCGTCCTCGGCGTAGGCGTCCATCATGAACGTCAGCGTGCAGCGGTCGACGCCCGCCGCGGGCTCGATGACGTACGGGATGAACCGCTCCCCGGCCTCCTGGTCGAAGAACGACAGGTCGGCGCCGGACGCCTTGGAGTGGGTGCTCAGGTCGTAGTCGGTGCGGTTGGCGATGCCCTCCAGCTCGCCCCACTCGCTGCCGACGAAGTCGAACCGGTACTCGATGTCGACGGTGCGCTTGGAGTAGTGCGACAGCTTCTCCTGCGGGTGCTCGTACAGCCGCAGGTTCTCCTTGCGGATGCCGAGGTCGGTGTACCAGCGCATCCGCTCGTCGATCCAGTACTGGTGCCACTCCTCGTCGGTGCCGGGGCGGACGAAGAACTCCATCTCCATCTGCTCGAACTCGCGGGTCCGGAAGATGAAGTTGCCCGGCGTGATCTCGTTGCGGAACGACTTGCCGATCTGGCCGATGCCGAACGGGATCTTGCGCCGCGCCGACTGCTGGACGTTGAGGTAGTTGATGAAGATGCCCTGGGCGGTCTCGGGCCGCAGGTAGGCCAGGCCGGACTCGTCCTCGACCGGGCCGAGGTAGGTCTTGAGCAGGCCGTTGAACATGCGCGGCGCGGTGAACGAGCCCTTGACGCCGCAGTTGGGGCAGCTGATGTCGGACAGGCCGTTCTCCGGGGCCTTGCCGTGCTTCTCCTCGTAGGCCTCCTCCAGGTGGTCGGCCCGGAAGCGCTTGTGGCACGACTGGCACTCGGTGAGCGGGTCGACGAACGCCTGCACGTGGCCGCTGGCCTCCCACACCTCGCGGGCGAGGATCACGCACGAGTCCAGGCCGACGACGTCCTCGCGGGCCTGCACCATGGCCTTCCACCACTGGCGCTTGACGTTGTTCTTCAGCTCGACGCCGAGCGGACCGTAGTCCCAGGAGGCGCGCAGCCCGCCGTAGATCTCGCTCGACGGGTAGACCAGGCCCCGCCGCTTGGCGAGGTTGACGATGGTGTCCATCACGTCGGAACGGCGTGCCATATGCGTTTCTCCATCCGGCTGGCGGTCGGCGGGTCGTTGTCGTACGTCCCGGCCCCGTCCGGGCGGCGGGCCGTCGCGACGGGCCGGGGTGAGTGCGATCCCCGTTGGTGGCGGAACGCGGCGGGCGGGCGGTGCGGCGGGCCCGGGGCGCTCCGAGATTCCCCAGCTTAGGGCAACCGCGGCGGCCTCCGCGCATCGCCCCGGAGAATCCGCAGGTCGAAAGCATGGCACCGGGCGTCGTCGGCATGGCCGCGGGCGCCGGTCAGTAGACCCGGCCGTCGACCATGTTGCTGTCGACGTTGATGGTGACGCCGCCGTGCGTCTCCCGGTGCCCGCCCCGGTACTGCTTGATGCGGTTGTGCGGCGGCCACCAGTGGCCGGGCATGTACGGGCAGTCGTAGGGGTCGGTCCTGCCGTCCCAGTGGGCGAACCAGACCGCCTTGGGCTTGGCCATCCCCCGGGCGCCGCCCACGTCGCGGACGCCCGACCCGGCGCTGCTGTAGAACCCCGGCACGTAGCCCAGCTTGCGCATCGTCTTGGTCCAGTGGTGCAGGAAGGTCAGCACGGCCTCGCTGCACCAGGCCCGGCGGTGGTCGTACACCTCCATGTCGTAGTACACGGGGTTGCGCCGCGGGATGCCCAGGGCGCGGGCGCGGCGGACCGCGTCGCGGGCGGCCGCGCGCCCTTCCTCGGCGGCGTCCTCGGGGGCGAAGCGCTGCCGGTAGCGCGTGCACGGCGCCTGGAGGCCCACGTAGGTGGGGATGAGGCGGTACCCCATCCGGCGGACGCCGCGCACCCACGCCCGGTTCAGGTTGGGCTGCGCGCAGGCGCGTGCGGCGCCGCCGATGTACATGTTGGCGACCTTGTACGAGCGGCGCCAGGCGGCCATGGCGGCCAGGGACGGCGCGGTGCAGGTGTCGAAGCCCTTGGCCCGCACCCACCGCTTGCGCGGCTTGCGCGGACGCGGCTTGTGCCCCCGGGGCTTGTGCGGCCGGGGCTTGTGCGCCCGGGGTTTGCGCGGGCGCGGCTCGTCGGACCTGGGGACCGTCGGCTCCGGGCCGGACGGCTGCAGCCACGGCAGGACCTCCTCCAGCAGCGAGGGCACGAAGCCGCCCGGCGGCGGGTCGTCGGCGGCCGTGCCCGGAACGCGCGGGTGGTGCGCGCGCGTCCAGAACGGGGTCAGCAGGGTGCCGCGCAGGAGGCGTTCCAGCTCCTCCGGGTCGTCGCCGTAGGTGCCGTGGATCCGCACGCCCGCCTCGGGCAGCCGCAGCAGGGTCTCATGGGCGGGGCCGCGCGGCACGGCGAAGCGGGCCAGGCGGTCGGGACGCACGGCCCCGGTCCGGCGCTGCCGCGCGTCGGGTGCGGTGTCGCCCGGCCTAGTGTCGTTGGGCGCGGTGTCGTCCGGTGCGGTGTCGTCCGGTGCGGTGTCGTCCCGTGCGGTGTCGTCCCGTGCGGTGTCGTCCGGTGCGATGTGCAGGGCCTCGGTGCGGCCGACGGCGCGGGCGGGGCAGTCGGGTTGCGGGCCGGGGCGCCCCAGGTAGACCGCGTGCCGGTCGAACCGCACGCAGCGGGTCGGGTCGCGGTCCAGCCAGTGCACCTCCCAGCCCGCGGGGACCGGGACGCGCACCCCCCGGTATTCGACGACGCGCAGGCGGCCGGCCGCCGTCCCGGCCCGCCCGGCCTGTCCGGCCGCGGCCCGCGGGACGGACGGCGCGACGGCCACGAGGAGGGAGGCGACCATCGTCGCCCCCAGCAGACCCGTGAGCACGGCGGCATGGCGCATCCCAGCTCCCCTCGGTGAACCCGGCCGCGCGCCGGGGCCCGTCCGGGACGGGCCCGGCCAGGACGCCGGTGGCGTGCCCCCGGCTCCCCCGCCGGCCGGCATGATCGTGACGCGGCAGTGATCGCCCGCCTCACCGGACGCCAAACGGCGTCCGGAAGATCCTTTCCGAGGGCTTTCCCAACTGCGGGAGGACCGCGGCCCCGGCCGCCGGAGGGCTCAGCGGGAGGTGACGACCTCGTAAGCGCCCGGCTCGTCGACCGCCATCGCCGACAGCGGGATGAACCGCACGCGCACGTCGTACGCGCCGAGCGCGCGCCGGTAGTGGCCCGCGCCGTCCCACTCGGTGACCAGGGCCCACAGCGTCGGCTCGTCGACGGTCCGCGCCAGCCGTCCCGAGCGGTAGCCGGGGCTGGCGGCCAGGGCGTCCAGGATCCGCCCCATCTGCTCGGCGAACCCGTCGGACTGCTCCTCGGGCACGCGGTACCGGGTGATGGCGATCATGCGGTCATCCTCCCAGCCCGGCGCGGCCGGCCGCGCCCGGCGTAGGTTTGGGGGCGTGCGGACTGGGAGCGGATCTTCGGGAATACGGGCGACGGTCGAGCGGTTGAGCGCCACACCGGTGGTGTTCCTGCACCGGCTGCCCCGCTGGGTGCTGCTGGCGGCGGTGTTCGTGCTGCTGGCGGTCGGCATGGTGGGCACCGGCTGGGTGGGCGCGGCCGGGCTGCTGGTGCTGCTGGCGGCGCTGGCGTGGTTCGCCTACCTCAACTGGCCGGTACTGGACGGCTCGGAACGGGCCCTGCGCGTCGCCGCCATGGTGCTGCTCGCGGCATTTGCCGCAGGTCACGTAATTGGTCGGTTTTGACAACCGTTTTCATCTTCGTCCACACTTGAGGGGTGTTCGCCTCTCGCACCCGCATTCGCGCGCTTCGTCGCGCCGTCCCCCTGACCGCCGTGGCCGCGGCCGGGCTGCTCGGCCTGACCGCCTGCGGAGGCTCCGGCGCCGCCGCGGGCGGCAAGGGCGGCACCGAGGTGGTCGCGTCCTTCTATCCCATGGCCTGGCTGGCGCAGAAGGTCGGCGGCCCGGACGCGTCCGTGGCCACGCTCACCAAGCCCGGCGCCGAGCCGCACGACCTGGAGCTGACCCCGCGGCAGGTCGCCGACATCGGCGAGGCCGACTTCGCCCTCTACGTCAAGGGCGTGCAGCCCGCCGTGGACAAGGCCGTCGAGCAGCACGCCAAGGACAAGTCGCTGGACGCCGCGAGCGTCGTCAAGACGCTGCCCGCCCCGTCCGGCGGCGACGAGCACGAGCACGGCCACGAAGGGGGCCACGAGGAGGGTCACGAGGAGGGCCACGCCGAGGACGAGCACGGCCACGAGGAGGCGGAGGTCTCCTACGACCCGCACGTGTGGCTGGACCCCAGCCGCATGGCGACCATCGCCACCGCGCTGGGTGAGCGGCTCGCCGCCGCCGACTCCGCGCACGCGGCCGGGTACACCTCCCGCGCGCAGTCGCTGGCGGCCGAACTGGGCCGCCTCGACCAGCAGCTGCGGGACGGGCTGAAGTCCTGCAAGCGCACCACGATCGTCACCGCGCACGCCGCGTTCGGCTACCTGGCCGACCGGTACGGCCTCAAGCAGGTCTCCATCGCCGGGGTGGACCCGTCCAACGAGCCGTCCCCGGCCCGGCTGGGCGAGCTGAGCCGCGAGATCAAGGCCGCCGGCGCCACCACCGTGTTCACCGAGACGCTGGTCAGCCCCAAGGTCGCGGAGACCCTGGCCCGGGAGGCGGGCGTGCGCACCGCCGTCCTGGACCCGGTGGAGGGCGTCAAGGAGGGCTCCGGCGACGACTACCTGACGGTCATGCGCCGGAACCTCGGCACGCTGCGATCCGCACTGGAGTGCTCATGAACCCCGCCCCGCCCTTCCGGATGACCGGCGGCCGCGTCCGCTACGACGGCCGCGAGGCGCTGCGCGGTGTCGACCTGGCGGTCGGCGACGGGGAGTTCGTGGCGGTGCTGGGCGCCAACGGGTCCGGCAAGTCCACCCTGGTGCGGGCGCTGCTCGGGCTCGTCCCGCTGTCCGGCGGGCGCACCGAGATCTACGGCGTCCCGCCCGCCCGGTTCCGCGACTGGAAGCGGATCGGGTACGTGCCGCAGCGGCTGCCGATGGGCGGCGGCGTGCCCGCGACCGTCCGCGAGGTCGTGGCGTCCGGCCGGGTGGCCCGGCAGTCGCGCTGGCGCCCCGCCTCGTCCGCCGACCGCGCCGCCGTGGACGCCGCGCTGCACGCCGTCGGCCTGGCCGACCGGGCCCGCGACTCGGCGCACCTGCTGTCGGGCGGCCAGCAGCAGCGGGTGCTGATCGCGCGGGCGCTGGCGGGCGAACCCGACGCGCTGGTGCTGGACGAGCCGACCGCGGGCGTGGACGCCGCCAACCAGGAGGCGCTGGCCGCCGTCCTCGGCGACCTGTCCCGCCAGGGCCGCACGGTCGTGCTGGTGGCCCACGAGCTCGGGCCGCTGGAGCCGCTGGTCGACCGCGCCGTCGTCCTGGAGCACGGCCGTATCGTGCACGACGGCGCGCCGCCGGCCTGGACGCCGCACGCGCACCCCCGCCACGGTGAGATCGAGATGAGAGCCGGCTGACGATGCTGGACATGCTGCAGTACGACTTCATGAGGATCGCGCTGGCCAGCGCGGTCCTCATCGGCCTGACCGCGCCCGCGGTCGGCACCTTCATCGTCCAGCGCAGGCTGTCGCTGCTGGGCGACGGCGTCGGGCACATCGCGCTGACCGGAATCGGCCTGGCGCTGCTCACCGGCACGTCCCCGCTGCTGGGCGCGCTGGCGGTGTCGGTGCTCGGCGCGATCGCGATCGAGGTGCTGCGCGCGCGCAGCCGCAGCGGCGGCGACGTGGCGCTGGCCATCCTGTTCTACGGCGGTCTGGCCGGGGGCGTGCTGCTGACCAACCTGGAGGGCGGAGGCACCGGCCTGCAGGCGTATCTGTTCGGGTCGATCAGCAGCGTCACCCTGGGCGACCTGTACGTGGTGGCCGCCCTGGCCGTCGTCGTCCTGGCCGTCGTACTGCTGTTCGGCCGGGAGCTGTTCCTGCTGTGCCAGGACGAGGACGTGGCGCGCGCGGCGGGGCTGCCCGTCCGGTTCCTCAGCGTGCTGATCGCGGCCACCGCCGCGGTCACCGTGGTGATCGCCATGCGCGCCATCGGGCTGCTGCTCGTCAGCGCGCTGATGATCGTCCCCGTGGCGGCCGCCCAGCAGGTGACACGGGGCTTTCGCGCCACCATGCTGGTGGCGATGGGAGTCGGTGTACTGTCGGCGGTGACGGGGCTGGCGGGGTCGTTCCAGTACGACCTGCCGCCGGGACCCTCGATCGTGCTGCTGGCCCTGGCGATCTTCCTGGCCGCGGTGCTCGGGGGCTCGGTGGTGCGCCGGCGCCGCGCGGTCCCGGCCCCGCTCCCCGGCGGGGCGCGGGCGGACGCGAGAGCCGAGGCGGAGGTAAGAGGGGGATGACGACGAGCCGCCGCAACGCGGTACGGCAGGCCCTGGCCAAGTGCGAGGGTTTCCGCAGCGCCCAGGACATCTACGCCGACCTGCGGGCGGGCGGCTCGAAGATCGGGCTGACCACGGTCTACCGGGCCCTGCAGGCGCTCAGCGACTCGGGCGAGGTGGACGTGCTGCGCACCGACGACGGCGAGGCGGTCTACCGCGCCTGCCGCAGCGAGGAGCACCACCACCACCTGGTGTGCCGGGGCTGCGGCCGCACCGTGGAGGTGGCGGGCCCGGCCGTGGAGAAGTGGGCCGACGCCGTGGGCGCCGAGCACGGCTTCGTGGACATCACCCACACCGTCGAGGTGTTCGGCACCTGCGCCGGCTGCGCGGCGTCCGGCGGCACATCCGGCGGCACGTCCGAGAGCACGTCCGACGGCGCGTCCGGAGGCGCGCAGGGGCGGGCGGCCGCGGGCAGATCCTGACGCGTTTTTGGGCGGCCCGCCGTAACGGGCGGGCGGGGGCCGTGTGAAGAATCGAGTCATGGCTACGACACGTACCGCGAACGCGCACTGGGAAGGGCCGCTCATGGGCGGCCGGGGCACGGTCTCGCTGGACTCCTCCAAGGTCGGCTCCTTCGAGGTGACCTGGCCGTCGCGGGCCGAGGAGCCGGACGGCCGCACCAGCCCCGAGGAGCTGATCGCCGCCGCGCACTCCACCTGCTACTCGATGGCCCTCTCGCACGCCCTGGCCGGTGCGGGCACGCCGCCGGAGAAGGTGGACACCCGCGCCGAGGTCACCTTCCAGCCGGGCGAGGGCATCACCGGCGTCCACCTGACGGTGCGCGCGAGCGTGCCGGGCCTGTCGGCGGCCGCCTTCGAGAAGGCCGCGCAGGACGCCAAGGCGGGCTGCCCGGTCAGCAAGGCCCTGGCCGGCACCAAGATCACCCTGGACGCCGCCCTGGTCTGAGCCGCCCTGAGCCGTGCGGTGCCGGCGGCCCCGGCGTCACCGCATCGGGGCCGCCCGCGTCGCCGCGCCGGGTCACCCGCCGGCGCGGGCGGCGGGGCCGGTGCGCGGGACGCTGCGGCGGCCGTCGACCGCGCGCGGCACCTCCCCGGCGAGGGCGACGCGGTGCAGGCTGCGCGGGCGGTCGCCGAAGTCGTGCACGACGCGGTGCTGGGTGGCGCGGTTGTCCCAGACCGCCACGTCGCCGGGCGCCCAGTGCCAGCGCACCGTGTTCTCCAGCCGGGTCACGTGCTCCTGGAACAGGCGGATCAGCGCCTTGGCGTCGGCCCGGTCGCTGAGGCCGACGACCGAACGGGCGAAGCCGCCGAGCAGCAGGGCGCGCTCCCCCGTCTCCGGGTGCACCCGGACGACCGGGTGCTCGGTCTCGAAGGTGACCGGGGCGACCGGCGCGCGCCGCCGCCCGGCCCCGGCGGGGTGCGGGCGGACGTAGTCGTACCTGTTGGTGTGCAGCGCCCACAGCCGGTCGGCGACCTCCCGCAGTTCGACCGGCAGGCCGTCGTAGGCGGCGGCGGTGTTGGCCCAGACGGTGTCGCCGCCGTGCGGCGGCACCCGCACCGCGCGCAGCACCCCCGCCTTGGGCGGACGGTCGGTGTAGCTGGCGTCGGTGTGCCACTCGTCGGCGCGCCGGCTGCCGGCGTCGCCGACGTCCAGGACGTGTTCGCAGCCGTGTTCTCGACCGTGCCGGCGTTCGTCCGAAGGCGGCAGGGCCGGATGCGCTGCGGTGGGCTCGCCGAGCCTGCGGGCGAACTCGACCTGCCCGGCGGGGTCCAGATGGTGCTGGTCGCGGAAGAACAGCACCTTGTGGCGCAGCACCGCGTCCCAGATCCGCACCACCACGCCGTCGGGCAGGTCGCCGCTCAGGCGCACCCCGGTGACGACGGCGCCGATGCGGCCGGCCACCGGAGTGACGCGCAGCGGCCCGGCCGCCGCGGTGCGGGCCGAGCCCAGGACCCGATGCGACATGGCCACGACCGTACGCGGGTCGGCAACTACTAGTCAACTTACTTGATAGGAATTGTGGTTTTCTGCCAACGGCGAGGGCGCGGGCGACGCCCTGCCGGGGAACGCGGCCGCGCGGGCCGCCGGGTCGGATGGCGGGTCAGGTCGCCGGGGCGGGCTCCACCGGGTTGGGCACCGCGCCGCCGTAGCGCCGGTCGCGCGAGGCGTACACCTCGCACGCGTGCCACAGGTGCCGCCGGTCGAAGTCGGGCCACAGCGTGTCGAGGAAGACCATCTCGGCGTACGCCGACTGCCACAGCAGGAAGTTGGAGATGCGCTGCTCGCCGGACGAGCGCAGGAACAGGTCCACGTCGGGGATGTCCGGCTCGTCGAGGTAGCGGGCGAACAGCTTCTCATCGACCTTGTCGGGGGACAGCCGGCCGTCCCGCACGTCCCGGGCGATCGCCGCGGCCGCGTCGGCGATCTCGGCCCGGCCGCCGTAGTTGACGCAGAACTGCAGGGTCAGCAC
This sequence comes from Actinomadura keratinilytica, assembly GCF_039539665.1. Taxonomy (NCBI): domain Bacteria; kingdom Bacillati; phylum Actinomycetota; class Actinomycetes; order Streptosporangiales; family Thermomonosporaceae; genus Actinomadura; species Actinomadura keratinilytica. Next base: position 21,816 of record NZ_BAABDO010000076.1, on the reverse strand, counting down.
CGAGTTGTCGCGCGTCATCTCCTCGGCCGTCTCCAGCTCCTTGATGACGCTGCGCCACAGCCGCGGCCGCCGCCCCGCCCAGCGCACCCGCACGCCCATCTCGTTCAGCTGGTCGCGGCGGCGCCGGATCACATCGCGGTTGAAGCCCATGAGGAAGCGCACCTCGTCGGGCGAGCGCTTCCAGTTCTCGGTGGAGAAGGCGTACGCCGACAGGTAGGGGATGCCGAGCTCGATCGCCCCCATGATCACGTCGAAGAGGGAGTCCTCCCCCATCCTGTGCCCCTCGGTGCGCGGCAGGCCCCGCTGCTTGGCCCAGCGCCCGTTGCCGTCCATCACGACGGCGACGTGCCTGGGCACCAGGTCCGGCGGGATGGCGGGCGGCCTCGCGCCGCTGCGGTGCGGTATCGGGGGCTTAACGGCCCTGGTCAAACTCGCTCCCTGTGGTCGGTCGTGTCGTCCGCCTCGGCGCCGCCGGCATCCCCGCCCCGTCCGTCCGGATACGGATCCGGATACGACGGGTACGACTCGCGCGCCACGTGCCGCAGCGACCGGATGCCGTGCTCCAGATGCCACTGCAGGTACGCCGCCACGATGCCGCTGCACTCTACCCGGTGCCGCGGCTCGCTGCTGTCGGCCGTCTCCCAGTCGCCGCGCAGCAGCGCCAGCATCAGCGCGAGCGTCGGCGGCGCCGGGGTGGCCGCGCCCGGCTGGCGGCAGCGCGCGCACACCGCGCCGCCCGCCGCGATGGCGAACCCGCGCAGCTGCCCGCGCGCGCCGCACCGGCAGCACTCGTCGATGGCCGGGGCCCACCCGGCGACCGACAGCGAGCGCAGCAGGAACGCGTCCAGTACCAGCCGCGGGTCGTGGGCGCCCTCCGCCAGCGTGCGCAGCCCGCCCACCAGCAGCAGGAACTGGCGCAGCGCGGGCTCGCGCTCGGCGGCGGTGAGCTTCTCGGCGGTCTCCAGCATCACCGTACCGGCGGTGTAGCGCGGGTAGTCGGCGACCAGCTGCTGACCGTACGGCCGCAGCGTCTCGGCCTGGGTGATCAGGTCGAGCGAACGCCGCTCGTACAGCTGCAGGTCCACATGCGTGAACGGCTCCAGCCGCGCCCCGAAGCGGGACTTGGTCTTGCGGACCCCCTTGGCGGCAGCGCGGATGCGCCCGGTGCGCCGGGTCAGCACCGTCACGATGCGGTCGGCCTCGCCCAGCTTCTGGGTGCGCAGGACGATGCCTTCGTCGCGGTAGAGGGTCACCTGCCCATTCTCCCGCACTTCGCCCGCCCGGGAGACGCCCCCGGCGGTGTCGGCCCCTCGGGCCCCCGCACCTGCGCCGCCCGGCGGACCCGCCCATTACCGTACGTGACCGGAATAGGCCGCGTCTGTAGCCCGGAACCTGTGGCCGCGTCCCCGCGGAACTGGCAGCGTTGTTCCAATGAGATGCACGATCGTGCCACCGCACATCCTGGAACGGCTCGCCGGCGGCGACAACCCGGCGCTGCGCGACATGGCCCGGCGCACCCTCACCGCCAGCTCCGCCACCCGGACGCACCGCCGGACGCTGGCCGTGACCACGCCGTCCCCGGCGGAGGACTTCGTCCCCAAGCGCACCATCTACGACGCGGGGCGGCGCGAGGAGCTGCCCGGCCGCGAGGTCCGCACCGAGGGACAGGACGCCACCGGCGACACCGCCGTCGACCAGTCCTACGACTGGCTCGGGGTGACTTTCGACTTCTTCGAGTCCGCCTACCGCCGCGACTCCATCGACGGGGCGGGGCTGCCGCTGCTGTCCACCGTCCACTACGGCCGCGACTACGCCAACGCCTTCTGGGACGGCCGGCAGATGGTGTACGGCGACGGCGACGGCACGGTGTTCCTGGGCTTCACGGGGCCGCTGGACGTCACCGGGCACGAGCTGACGCACGGCGTCACCCAGTACACCGCCAACCTGGACTACTACGGGCAGTCCGGCGCGCTCAACGAGTCGGTGTCCGACGTGTTCGGCTCGCTGATCAAGCAGTCGCACCTGGGGCAGACCGCCGACCAGGCCGACTGGCTGATCGGACAGGGGCTGCTGGGGCCCGACGTGAACGGCGTGGCGCTGCGGTCGATGAAGGAGCCGGGCACCGCCTACGACGACCCGCTGCTGGGCAAGGACCCGCAGCCCGGCCACATGGACGACTACGTGGAGACCTACCGCGACAACGGCGGCGTCCACATCAACTCCGGCATCCCCAACCGGGCCTTCTACCTGGCGGCCGCGGCGATCGGCGGGCACGCTTGGGAGAAGGCGGGCCGGATCTGGTACGACACGCTCACCGGCGGCGGCCTGTCCCCCGAGGTGGACTTCGCCGGGTTCGCCGCGGAGACCGTCAAGACCGCCACCCGGCTGTACGGCGCGGACGCCACCGAGACCGCCGCGGTGAAAGAGGCGTGGGCCGGGGTAGGCGTGCGGGCATGACACCGAACGAACGGCAGGAGACGCGGCGCGGCCCCCTCCGCGCCCGCCCGGGGCGTCACGGAGGTGACCGGCGGCACCGATGAGGCAACCGGAGGCAGAGTGAAGGTCACAGTGGTCCGCAGCGGCGGGTTCGCCGGGATCGAGCAGCGGGCCGAGTCCGACAGCGCCAGCGACCCGATGCTGGCCCGGCTGGTCGATCGGGTGGACCTGAGCGCCGTTCCTCCGCCCGGACGCATCCCCGACCAGTTCCTCTACGACATCGACATCGACGGTGCCACCGCCACCGTCGGGGAGGCCCAGCTGCAGGGGCCGCTGCGGGAACTGGTCCACCACGTGCTGGGACGCGCACGCTGACCCGCGGCGCGGCGACCGCGCGGCCGCGGTGCGGACGGGTGCGCGGGCATGGCGCACCCGGGGGCCTGACGGGTGCCGCGCCGCCCCGCCAGGCCCCCGGGGCCCGTCTCAGCGCCCGCCTGCGGCGTCCGCCTCTGCGGCGGCGCGGGCCACGCGGTTGACCGCGGACAGGATGGCCTTGAGCGAGGCGGTGACGATGTTGCCGTCGATGCCGACGCCCCACACCACCGTGCCGTCCACGTCGCACTCGACGTAGGCGGCGGCGCGGGCGTCGCCGCCGGCGCTCATCGCGTGCTCGGCGTAGTCCAGCACCCGGACCCGCACGCCGACGGTGGCCAGCGCCGCCTCGAACGCCGACACCGGGCCGTTGCCGACGCCCTCGATCTCGCGGATCTCCCCGTCGATGCGGACGTCGCAGCTCAGCACGTCCTTCTCGTCCACCCGGGAGACCGCGCGGTGGGCCAGCAGCCCGACCCGCGGCCCGTTGGCCAGGAACTCGGCCTCGAAGATCTCCCACATCCGCTCGGGGGTGACCTCGCCGCCCTCGGCGTCGGTGTGCCGCTGCACCACCCGGGAGAACTCGATCTGCAGGCGCCGCGGCAGGTCCAGCGAGTGCTCGTGCTTCATCACGTACGCCACGCCGCCCTTGCCGGACTGGCTGTTGACGCGGATGACCGCCTCGTAGGTGCGGCCCACGTCCTTGGGGTCGATCGGCAGGTACGGCAGCTCCCAGCGGAACTCGTCCACCGGCACGCCCGCCTCGGCGGCGTCGGCCTCCAGCGCCGCGAACCCCTTCTTGATCGCGTCCTGGTGGGAGCCGGAGAAGGAGGTGTAGACCAGGTCGCCGGCGTACGGGTGCCGCTCGTGCACCGGCAGCTGGTTGCAGTACTCGACGGTGCGGCGGATCTCGTCGATGTCGGAGAAGTCGATCTGCGGGTCGACGCCCTGGGAGAACAGGTTCATGCCCAGCGTGACCAGGCACACGTTGCCGGTGCGCTCGCCGTTGCCGAACAGGCAGCCCTCCACCCGGTCGGCCCCGGCCATGACCGCCAGCTCGGCCGCCGCCACGCCGGTGCCGCGGTCGTTGTGCGGGTGCACCGACAGGCACACGTGCTCGCGCCGCGACAGGTTGCGGCTCATCCACTCGATCTGGTCGGCGTACACGTTGGGCGTGGAGCGCTCGATGGTGGACGGCAGGTTCAGGATGATCTCGCGGTCCGGGCCGGGCTCCCAGACGTCCATGACGGCCTCGCAGACCTCCAGGGCGAAGTCCAGCTCGGTGTCGATGAAGATCTCCGGCGAGTACTCGTAGCCGAAGTCGCAGTCGCCCAGGTACTGCCCGGCGTACTTCATGACCTGCCGCGTGCCCTCGACCGCCAGGGCCTTGCACTCGTCGCGGCCGATGCCGAACACCACGCGGCGGAACAGCGGCGCGGTGGCGTTGTACAGGTGGATGGTGGCGCGCTCGGCCCCCGCCAGGGACTGCGCGGTGCGCTCGATCAGCTCCTCGCGCGCCTGGGTCAGCACCGAGATCCGCACGTCGTCGGGGATCCGGTCCTCCTCGATCAGCCGGCGGACGAAGTCGAAGTCGGTCTGGCTGGCGGAGGGGAAGCCGACCTCGATCTCCTTGTAGCCCATCCGCACCAGCAGCTCGAACATCTTCAGCTTGCGGTGCCCGTCCATCGGGTCGATCAGGGCCTGGTTGCCGTCGCGCAGGTCGGTGGACAGCCACCGCGGCGCCCGGGTGATCGTCTTGTTCGGCCAGGTGCGGTCCGGCAGGTCCACCGGGGCGAACGGCCGGTAGCGGTGCACGGGCATGCCGGACGGCTTCTGTGCGTTCATCTGTGGAGGAGCCCTCTTGTGTGCTCTGGAAACGGTCCTAGCGGCCGACGCTCACGTCAAAGCCCCGCAGCGAGGGAGCCGACCTTTCCTACAGGCCCCCGCTGCGGCCGCTAAGGAGAAGCAGTCCGCGGAGCACGGATGCCAAGCTAACAGATCTCATCCGGGTAACGGAAACCGCGTCCGCCATCTGAGACTCGCCGGGCCGCGCCGCGACGCGCCGTCACGGGCCGGCCGGCCGGTCCTGCGGGACGGACTCGGGGATCAGCACGGACAGGCAGGTGACGCAGCCTTCCAGGGCCTCGAACTCGCTGATGTCGACGCGGGTGACGCGCCAGCCGTCGGCGGCCAGGCGGGCGGCGGTGCGCGGCGCGGAGGCGGCCAGCAGCACGTGGTCGGGGCCGAGCACCGCCACGTGCGCGCCGGCGGGTTCGGGCGCCACCCGCAGCCCCGGCAGCACCGAGGTGTCGACGTGCTGCGGCAGGCCGATCAGCGACCCGTCGGGCAGCGCCGTCATCGCCGACTTCAGGTGCAGGCGGCCGTCGACGGCGACGGGCACCACCCGGCGCGCCCCGAGCAGCCGGGCCAGCTCGCAGACGCCCTCCTCGTTGGTGCGTCCGCTGCGGCCCACGTAGACGGTGCCGCCCGCCTGCAGCACGTCGCCGCCGTCCAGGGTGGCCGGCGCCTCGATGCGGGCCACCCGCAGGCCGAGGTCGCGCACGGCCTTCTCGGTCCCGAGCGTCTCGCCGCGCCGCCGCGGAGCCCCGGACCGGCACAGCACGGCCAGGTCGCCGCACACCACGACGGTGTCCTCGACGAACACCGCGTCGGGGTGGGCGTCGGACGGTTCGACCTCGCGCACCCGCCAGCCCGCGTCCGCCAGCGCCGCCACGTACTCGGCGTGCTGGCGCGCCGCGAGGTCGACGTCCACGGGCCGCCGCCGCACATGCGTGACGATGCCCTCGGCCAGCCGCGGGCCCGGCGCGCGCACCAGGGCCGTGCCCGGCCGCACCGGGGTCACCTGGACGCGCCCTCGGTGGTGACGATCACGCCGAGGGCGTGCGCCCGGGACATGCCCAGCAGGTGCGCGACGTGGTGCAGGGCCTGCCGCTCCCGGTCGGTGAGCGGGCCGTCGGCGAGCCCGATGCGGACGGCCTGCGCCAGGAACCACTCCTTGGCCTCGATCGCCAGCTGCCCGCCGGCCCGGGAGACCTCCTCCTCCAGGAACTCCGGCCGCAGCCGCAGGTCGGCCTCGATCGCCGCGTCGTCGTAGTGGGCGTCCCCGTACCCGGTGACGGCCTCGATCGCCCGTGCGCGGGCCGCGCCGTCGGAGGGGTCGCCCGCCCGCAGCACCAGCCCGGCCGCGGCGCGCATGCCCGCCGGGAGCGCGGCGGCCATCTGCTGCGCGGTGGGCGCGCGCAGCGCCGACGGGGCGAACCGGGTCCGGCAGGTGCGGCACTCGACGACCTCCCCGACCCGGCCGAGCGGGATCACCGGCAGGAAGAACAGCGTGAACCAGCGCCGGCCGATCCGCCGCCGGTAGGCCCGGTCGCCGCCGCAGCGCGGGCAGTGGAAGGTGCCCTCGCCGACCGTGCGGAAGAACACCGACAGGCCGAAAATCAGCAACACCGGGCCTCTCCTCCCGTTCGGGGTGCCCCTCCAACGTACCGATGTCCGCCGACTGCCATGCCCGTCCGGGGGCGACGCGGTGCCGCCCCTTACGCTGGGTTCGTGAGCGGTGACCTTGAACACGAAGGGGACCCCGCGCGGCGGACGGACGGCCGGTCCGCCGTGGAACGGTCCGTTCCGGGGGTGGGGCGGCCGGACTTCCTGCCGCCGTCCGGCCACCCGCGGCTCGGGCAGGCGCTCGTGCCGCCGGCCCAGCCTCTGGTCCCGTCCATCGAGCCGCCCGCGCCCCGCACCCCGTTCTGGGCGGGGACGCTGTGGAACGTCGGGGTGCTGGTCGCGGCGGCCGCGCTGCTGGTGTCGGCGTTCCTGCCGTGGGCGGCGGCGCGGATGGTGCTGCGGGCCTTCGGCACGACGATCACGCGCGAGCTGGGGTCGGCGACGGGCCTGGACGCCGACGGGATGATCGCGGCGATCCCCGTCCTGGCCCTGGTCGCGCTGGGCATGGCGTTCTGGGGCCTGATCGCGGACGACCCGCGCGTCTCCTCGCTCACCGCCGTCCCCGGCGGGATGGCCCTGGTCACGTCCGGCATCTTCCTGGTCCGCCTGGACGAGACGAGCGACCGGCTCGTCGGCTCCGACACGCCCTTCGGCTACGAGATCGTCCCCGCCTACGGCTGGTACCTGGCGGTGGCGGCGTCCCTGCTGGTGCTGGGGTTCGGCCTCGCCCGCCCCGTGGTCGCCCGGGTGAGCTCGTCGCGACCCGCCGCGCGGCCCGATCCGGCCGAGCCACCGCAGCCCGCGGAGCCCGAGCAGCCCCGGTGGTACGACGCCCGGCCGCCCGCCTCCGAGCAGCCGCCGGCCGAACCGCCGCGGGCCGCCGCCCCGCAGGAGCCCCTGCGGAACCGGGACGCCGAGCCGAAGCAGCCCGGCGGCAGGCCGAGCCTCGACAAGGCCGAGGAGCCCGGCACCGCGGAGAAGGCCCGTGACGCGGAGGAGCCCCGTGCGGCGGAGAAGGCGCGTGACGGCGCGGACGGGGCCGGCGGCGCGGAGGGCGAGTCCGGCAAGTCCGCGACGTGGTCGCCGCCGTGACCGGTGGCCCGGGCGCGGCGGCCCGGGGGACGCCCCGGCTCAGTCGTAGAAGCCCAGGCGGCGCAGCTGCTTGGGGTCGCGCTGCCAGTCCTTGGCGACCTTGACCCGCAGGTCGAGGTAGACCTTGGTGCCCAGCAGGGCCTCGATCTGGCGGCGGGCGCGGGCGCCGACCTCCTTCAGCCGCGCGCCCTTGTGGCCGATGATGATGCCCTTCTGGCTCGGCCGCTCGACGTACAGGTGCGCGTACACGTCGACCAGGTCGTCGCGGCCCTCGCGGGGCGCCATCTCCTCCACCACCACGGCGATGGAGTGCGGCAGCTCGTCGCGCACGCCCTCCAGCGCGGCCTCGCGGACGAGCTCGGCGACCAGCACCTGCTCGGGCTCGTCGGTCAGGTCGCCCTCGGGGTACAGCGCCACGCCCTCGGGCAGGCGGGAGATCAGCAGGTCGGCGACCAGGTCCACCTGGAAGCCGCGGTCGGCCGAGCACGGGACGATCTCGGCGAAGTCGCCGAGCTCCTGCACGGCCAGCAGCTGCCGGGCGATCGTCTCGGGGTCGGCGAGGTCGGTCTTGGTGACGATCGCGACGACGGGCGTGCGCTTGACGTTGGCCAGCTCGCGGGCGATGAACCGGTCGCCGGGCCCGATCGGCTGGTCGGCGGGCACGCAGAACCCGATGACGTCGACCTCGGTCAGCGTGGAGCGCACCAGGCTGTCCAGCCGCTCCCCCAGCAGGGTGCGCGGCTTGTGCAGGCCGGGGGTGTCCACGATCACCAGCTGGGCGTCGGGCCGGTGCACGATGCCGCGGATCGCCCGGCGGGTGGTCTGCGGACGGTCGCTGGTGATGGCGACCTTGGTGCCGACCAGGGCGTTCATCAGCGTCGACTTCCCCACGTTGGGCCGCCCCACGAAGCAGGCGAACCCGGATCTGAACGCCGCTCCCCGCTCGGCCGCCGTCCCCTCGGGGCCGCCCGGCGTTGTCACCCTGTCAGCTCTCACGCCGTCAATTGTCCCCCACGCGGGCGGGCGCCCAGGACGCGGCGCCATGCGGCGGGGGCGCCCCGACCCGCGCCCCGGGGACCGGGGACGGCGCTCTAGGCTGGGCACCGTGAGCGAACTGAGCGCCGAGGACAGCAAGATCATCACGTTGGCGCGGTCCACCCGGGCCCGCACCGGCGCCGCCGAGGGCGCGGCCGTCCGCGACGACACCGGCCGCACCTACGCGGCCTGCACCGTCGACCTGCCGTCGCTGAAGCTGTCGGCCCTGCAGGCGGCCGTGGCCATGGCCGTGTCCAGCGGCGCCGACGACCTGGAGGCGGCCGCGCTGGTCACCGCCGACGACACCGTCCGCGACGCCGACCTCGCCGCCGTCCGCGACCTCGGCGCCAAGGCCCCGGTGCTGATCGCGGCGTTCGACGGCACCCTGCGCGGCACCGTCCAGCCCGGCTGACCCCGCCGCCCCCCTTCGGCCCCCCTGGGGCCTCGGCCCGCCCGGGGCCTCAGGTCGTCGACTCGGCGCGTTCGGCGGCCTCCTCCTGGGACTCGGCGCGGTCCCGCCGCACCAGCACCGTCCCGATCCGGTTGCGCCGCCCGGCGATGCTCTCGGCGCGCAGCGTCAGCCCCGCCACCCCGGCCGTGGCGCCCTCGATGGGCACGCGGCCCAGCGCGTGCGCCAGCAGCCCGCCGACGGTCTCGACCTCCTCCACGTCGATCTCCACGCCGAACAGCTCGGCCAGGTCCTCCACGGGCAGCCGGGCGGTGACCCGGGCGGTGTCGTCGTCCAGCCACTCCACCCGGGGCGCCTCGACGTCGTACTCGTCGGCGATCTCCCCGACGATCTCCTCCAGGATGTCCTCGATGGTGACCAGCCCGGCGGTGCCGCCGTACTCGTCGATCACGATCGCCAGGTGGATCTGCCGGGCCTGCATCTCGCGCAGCAGCTCGTCGATGGGCTTGCTGTCGGGCACGTAGGTGGCCGGGCGCATCACCGAGGACACCTTCTCGGTGGTCTCCCCGCCGGGATTCTCGTGGACGCGGCGCACCACGTCCTTCAGATAGGCGATGCCGACGACGTCGTCCTCGTTCTCCCCCACCACCGGGATGCGGGAGAAGCCGCTGCGCAGCGCCAGCGACATCGCCTGCCGCAGCGTCTTGCCGCGCTCGATGAACACGATGTCGGTGCGCGGCACCATGACCTCGCGCACCAGCGTGTCGCCCAGCTCGAACACCGAGTGGATCATCTGCCGCTCGCCCGGCTCGATCAGGCTGCGCTGCTCGGCCAGATCGACCAGGTCGCGCAGCTCGGCCTCGGAGGCGAACGGGCCCTCGCGGAACCCGCGGCCCGGCGTCAGCGCGTTGCCCAGCCGGATCAGCAGCCGCGGCAGCGGCCCGAGCACCCGCGTCACCGGGTGGATCACCGCCGCCCCGGCCAGCGCGATCCGGTCGGCGTGCTGCAGGCCCAGCGTGCGCGGGCCCACCCCGACCGCCACATAGCTCACCACGATCATGATGGCGGCGGCCACCACGTAGGCCCGCCAGGTCTCGTCCAGCCATGCGATGCACAGGTCGGCGACCAGCACGGTCGCCACCAGCTCGCAGCTGATCCGCAGCAGCAGGACCATGTTGACGTACCGCGCCGGGTCGGCGACCACCTCGGCCAGCCGCCGGGCCCCGCGCCGCCCCTCCCGCAGCAGCTCCTCGACCCGCACCCGCGACACCCGGGCCAGCGCCGCCTCGGTGCCGGCCAGCAGTCCGGCCAGGACCACCAGCCCGGCCGCCAGGCCGAGCAGCCACCCCTGCGCAGTGTTCATCGCCCCGCTCCGCTCACCGCACGGTGCGGCGGCCGCGGCGCGGCGGGGGCGCCGGCCCCCGGCCCGCCTCTGCCGCCTGCCCGGAGCGCCGGGCGCCCGCCCGTGGTCATCGCTCCGCGCGTTTGTCCCGCCAGGACTTCAGCAGCTCGGCCTGCAGCCCGAACATCTCCTTGTGCTCCTCGGGCTCGGCGTGGTCGTATCCGAGCAGGTGCAGGATGCCGTGCGTGCACAGCAGCCGCAGCTCGTCCTCGGTGCTGTGGCCCGCCTGCGCGGCCTGCCGCTCGGCGACCGCCGGGCACAGGACGACGTCGCCCAGCAGCCCGGGGTCGGGTTCCTCATCGTCGTCGGTGCCGCCGGACATCGACCCGGGGCGCAGCTCGTCCATCGGGAAGGCCAGCACGTCGGTGGGGCCCGGCTCGCCCATCCACTTCTCGTGCAGCTCGCTCATGGCGGCCTCGTCGACCAGCAGCACCGACAGCTCGGCCAGGGGGTGCACCCGCATGCCGTCCAGCACGTGCCGGGCCAGCGCCACCAGGTCGGCCTCGTCGACCTGCACGCCGGACTCGTTCAGCACCTCGATGCTCATCTAGCGCCCCCGCTTGCGGGGCGAACCGCGCCCCGCCGCACCCTGCTTGATCTCCGGCACCCGCGACTCGTCGTAGCGGTTGTAGGCGTTGACGATGTCGGTGACCAGCTTGTGCCGGACGACGTCGTGGCTGGTGAGGCGGCAGAAGTGGATGTCGTCGACGCCCTCGAGGATCTCCTGGACGACGCGCAGCCCGCTCTGCTGCCCGCTGGGCAGGTCGACCTGGGTGACGTCGCCGGTGACCACCACCTTGGACCCGAAGCCCAGGCGGGTCAGGAACATCTTCATCTGCTCGGGCGTGGTGTTCTGCGCCTCGTCGAGGATGATGAACGAGTCGTTGAGGGTGCGGCCGCGCATGTACCCCAGGGGGGCGACCTCGATGGTGCCCGCGCCCATCAGCTTGGGGATGGAGTCGGGGTCCACCATGTCGTGCAGCGCGTCGTACAGCGGGCGCAGGTACGGGTCGATCTTCTCGTAGAGCGTGCCGGGCAGGAATCCCAGGCGCTCGCCCGCCTCCACCGCCGGGCGGGTCAGGATGATCCGGTTGACCTGCTTGTCCTGCAGGGCCCGGACCGCCTTGGCCATCGCCAGGTAGGTCTTGCCGGTGCCCGCGGGGCCGATGCCGAACACGATCGTGTGCTTGTCGATCGCGTCGACGTACCGCTTCTGGTTGAGGGTCTTGGGGCGGATGGTCCGGCCCCGGCTGGACAGCACGTCCAGGGTGAGCACCTCGGCGGGGCGCTCGTCGGTCTGGTTCCGCAACATCGCCAGGCTGCGCTCCACGGCGTCGGGGGTGAGCGGCGTACCGCCCTTGAGCAGCTCGATGAGCTCGGCGAACAGGCGGGAGACCAGCTCGGTCTCCGCCTCCGCCCCGGTCACGGTGATCTCGTTGCCCCGGACGTGGATGTCGCTGTGGAACGCGCGCTCGACGACGTGGAGCAACTCGTCCCGGGAGCCCAGCAGGCTCACCATGGAGTGGTCGTCCGGCACCACGATCTTGATCTGGGAGCGCGCGGCGCGGTCGTCGCGCTCCAGGTGAGTTGAATCGACCATCAGCCGGGCCTTGCGGCCTCTTTCGACCTGCCTTCTGCGCTACCGGGTTTCCGCGTATGTCGCCATCCATGGTACTGGCCCCGCGCGACATGACGCCGCCGTATTTTCGGTGGCTACCCGCGGCGCCGCCGGGAAAACGGCGGCGCCGGCGAAACGGCGGCGCCGCGCCCGTCAGCCGGGCGGCCAGTTCAGCCCGCGCCCGCCGAGGACGTGCGCGTGCACGTGGAAGACCGTCTGGCCCGCCTGGGGGCCGGTGTTGAACACCACCCGGTAGCCCTCCTCGGCCACGCCCTCGGCCACGGCCACCTGGTGCGCCTCGCGCAGCACCTCGGCGGCCAGGTCGGCGTCGGCGGCGGCCAGCTCGGCCACGTTCTGGTGGTGGTCGCGGGGAATCACCAGCACGTGCGTGGGGGCCTGCGGGTTGATGTCGCGGAACGCCACGGTGCGCGCCGACTCGCGGACGACCTTGGCGGGCACGTCCCCCGAAACGATCTTGCAGAACAGGCAGTCGGTCATCGGTCTCCCTCCGCGATCGTGCCCGAATCCTACCGAGCCCCACCGGGCTCCCACCGGGCTCCCGGCGCGCGGCGCCGCCCCGGCGGCCGCGGACGCCCCGCGCCGCACCGGGGCACGCCGATCGCCCGATCACGGATCGGCCGCATTCCACCGGCCCGCTGGATTAAGGTGGCAACCCTGGCGTACCCCCCGGTCCGAAACCCCTGCGCCTCCCCGCCTTTCGGCCGGTCGGGTTCGCCATGCACGCCGTCCCGAAGGCGCTCATCCGAACGGATGGCCGGGGGACGGCACAGGCGGCGGATAGGTGACCGAGGTTGGCAGGAACATGCCCTTTCGTAAACCGGACGACGAGGGCGCGCGTCCCACAGACGTGACCGAGACCCTCGTGGCCAGGGGCACGGCGGGGGCGGTGGCCGTCGCCTGGGATGCCGATCAGGCGCTCACCGCCCTGTACAGCGCCAACTACCGTTCGCTGGTACGGCTCGCGGCGATGCTGGTCCGCGACGCCGGGACGGCCGAGGAGGTCGTCCAGGACGCCTTCGTCGCCATGCACGGTGGCTGGCGGCGCCTGCGCGACCCCGACAAGGCCCTGTCCTACCTGCGCCAGTCGGTGGTCAACCGGTCGCGGTCGGTGCTGCGGCACCGCGCTGTGGTGGAGAAGTACGCCCCCAAGGGGCTCCCGGACGCGCCCAGTGCGGAGGCGGGCGCGATCGGCGAGCTCGAACGCAGTGCGGTGATCGAGGCGCTGCACCGGCTGCCCGCCCGCCAGCGGGAGGCCCTGGTGCTGCGCTACTACGCCGACCTGTCCGAAGCGGAGATCGCCAGCGCGATGGGCATCAGCCGCGGCGCCGTCAAGAGCCACACGGCCCGCGGGATGGCCGCGCTGCGCAACGTCCTGGAGCAGTTCTCGTGACTTCCACCCAGCACCTGAGGCCGCCCGGGCCCCCCGGACGGCCGAGGGGCGGCTCTGCCGCGCCGCCGGCCGTCCGGGGCGCGCGTCTGAGGGGCGACCCCCCGCGCGGGGCGGCGGTACCCCAGCCGCCGTCGCGCGCCTGCGGGCCGTCCTCGCGACCGAGCAATCGAAAGGAGGACGGGGCCTCCGCCGGCCTGCGGGCCGCTCCCTTCGCCCCGGATGTGACATGACCGACCCCCACGACGAGTACGGCGAGATCCTCCGCCGTGCGCTCAACGCGGAGGCGGAGAAGGTCACCCCCGCGGCCGACGGCCTGGAGCAGATCCGCCGGCGCATCGAGGAGCGGCGGCGGCGCCGGTTCTCCTGGGACTGGTTCACCGCCAACTGGGTGCGTCCGCTGCTGGCGGTCGCGGCCGCCGTGGCGATCGCCGGGCTCGGCGTCTCGGCGCCGCAGACGCTGGGGTTCCTGTCGTCGACCGCCGGCGGCAACGGCTCCTCCGACGGTCACGGGCAGGGCTCGCTGGAGGGGACGGTCCCGGGCGCTCCCGGTGCACAGCCCGGCACCCGCACCCCCGACTCCTACGGCAGCGCTCCCGGCGACGACCCTTCGGCGTCCGTCACCGTCACCCCGTCGACCGCCAGTGGCTCCCCAGGGTGTGCTCCCGACGACACCACCACGGACGGCGCGTCCGCGGGCTCCCCCGCCCCGCCGGCGAGCGGTCCGTGCAGCACCCCGCCGACCACGCCGACCCCGCCCACCGAGCAGCCGCCCGAGACGCCGACGACGCCTTCCAGCGAGCCTTCCCAGCAGCCCGAGGCGCCGACATCGAGCGAGCCCGCCCCCGCCTCCACGGACGCGCCCGCCGTGGCCCCAGAGTGATCTGACGGGTCACCGAGCCGGCGCGCACAATCCCACACCCCGCGATCCCTCCAGCCCGGGATCGGCTTCCGCATGCCCTCGACTTCCGCATGCCCTCGAAACGCACGCCCGTGCCGTGCGCCGGTGCGTGCGGTCTGGCGGGCGGCCTACCAGCGGCCGGTCGCGGCGAACAGGACCGCCGCGGCCGCCACGCCCGCGGTGGAGGTGCGCAGGACGGTCGGGCCCAGGCGGACCGGACGCGCCCCGGCGGCGGCGAACCGGTCGAGCTCCTCGGGGGCGATGCCGCCCTCCGGGCCGACGACCACCACGATGTCGCCGCTGCGGGGCGGCCGCAGCGCGCTGAGCGGCTCGCCGGCCTCCTCGTGCAGGACGACGGCGCAGGCCGCGGCGGCGATCCGGGCCTCGACGTCGGCGGTGGCGGCCAGCGGCGGCACCTCCGGCAGCCAGCTGCGGCGGGCCTGCTTGGCGGCCTCCCGGGCGGCGGTGCGCCAGCGTCCCAGGGCCTTGTCGCGCCGGTCCGGGCGCCACTGCGTCACGCAGCGGGCCGCCGCCCACGGGACGATCTCGTCCACGCCCGCCTCGGTCATCGTCTCCACGGCCAGCTCGCCCCGCTCGCCCTTGGGCAGCGCCTGGACGACCACCAGGCGCGGCCGGGGGCGCTCGTGGCGGTGCCGGGCGAGCACGTCCAGGGTCAGCGACGCGCGGCCGGCCGCGGCCACCACGCATTCGGCCAGCAGCCCGGCGCCGTCGGTGAGGTCGACGCGCTCGCCGGGCCGCAGCCGGCGCACGGTGGCCGCATGCCGGCCTTCCGGCCCGTCGAGCAGCACGCGGTCGCCCTCCAGCGCGGAGGACTCGGCCAAGAAGACCGGCGGAGACACAGGTTCCCGTTCTGACTGGTCGCCGTATCGGGGGGATGCCCCGGGCTACTGGTTGAACACGTCGCGCAGCCGCGAGAACACGCTGCGCTGGCCGGGGGCGAACTTGCCGGGCGGGCGCTCCTCGCCGCGCAGCTCGGCCAGGCGGCGCAGCAGCGCCTCCTGCTCGTCGTCGAGCTTGGCCGGCGTCTCCACGTTGACGTGGATGAGCAGGTCGCCGCGGCCGCTCTCGTTCAGGTGCCGCACGCCCCGCCCGTAGAGGGTGATGACGTGGCCGGACTGCGTGCCCGGCTTGATGTCGACCTCCTCGGCGCCGTCCAGCGTGTCGATGGTCACGCTGGTGCCGAGGGCCGCCGCGGTCATCGGGATCTGCACGGTGCAGTGCAGGTCGTCGCCCTCCCGCTCGAAGATCGGGTGCTGCTTCTCGACGATCTCCAGGAACAGGTCGCCGGGCGGGCCGCCGCCCGGGCCGACCTCGCCCTCCCCGGCCAGCTGGATGTGGATGCCGTTCTCCACGCCCGCCGGGATCTTGACCTTGACGGTGCGGCGGGTGCGGACCCGGCCGTCGCCCGAGCACTCCGGGCACGGGGTGCGGATCACGCTGCCGAAGCCGTTGCAGCGCGGGCACGGCCGCGAGGTCATCACCTGGCCGAGGAACGAGCGCTGCACCTGCTGCACCTCGCCGCGGCCCATGCAGGTGTCGCAGGTCTCCGGGTGGGTGCCGGGCGCGCAGCCCGACCCCTCGCAGGTGGTGCACACCACGGCGGTGTCGATCGTCAGCTCGCGCGTGGTGCCGAAGGCGGTCTCGGCCAGGTCCAGCTCGACGCGCAGCGTGGCGTTGCGGCCGCGCCGGGCGCGGGTGCGCGGGCCGCGCGAGGTCGCCGTGCCGAAGAAGGCGTCCATGATGTCGCTGAACGGGAAGCCGGCGCCGCCGAACGGCCCGGCCCCGCCCGCGCCCCCGCCCGGGGCGAACGGATCCGCGCCCAGGTCGTACATCTCGCGCTTCTTGGGATCGGAGAGCACCTCGTACGCCTGGGTGATCTCCTTGAACCGCTCCTGGGTCTCCGGATCGGGGTTGACGTCCGGATGCAGCTCGCGGGCGAGCCGCCGGTACGCCTTCTTGATCTCGTCCGGGCTCGCGTCGCGGCGGACCCCCAAGGTCGCGTAGTAGTCGTTGGCCACTTACGACCCCGCCAGGATCTGTCCAACGTAGCGTGCCACTGCCCGTACCGCTCCCATCGTGCTGGGGTAGTCCATGCGTGTCGGCCCGAGCACTCCGAGCCGGGCCAGCGTCCTGTCCCCGACGCCGTAGTCGGCCGCGACCACCGAGGTGAAGCGCAGCCCCTCGTCGGGGTTCTCCGTGCCGATCCGCACGGTAACAGAAGACGAGGAGTCGCCGACCTCGCCGAGCAGGCGCATCAGCACCACCTGCTCCTCCAGGGCCTCCAGGACCTCGCGCAGGCTCTGCGAGAAGTCCACGGCCGCCAGGTTGGCGGCGCCGGCGAACACGATCTTCTCGTCGTGCTTTTCGACCAGCGTCTCCAGCAGCACCGACAGTACCGCCGCGGCGACCGGCCGGTCGTCCGCCGCCACCTTCTCCGGAAGGTCGGCCACGGCGTTCGGCACCTCGCCGAGCCCGCAGCCGTCCAGACAGGTGTTGAGCAACGCCCGCAGGTGCCCGACGGTCTCCTCGGAGACCTCGCGCGGTGTCTCGATGACCCGCTGCTCGACCCGGCCGGTGTTGGTGATCAGGACCAGCAGCAGCCGGTGCGAGGCCACCGGGACCAGCTCCACGTGCCGCACCGTCGAACGGGTCAGCGACGGGTACTGCACCACGGCGACCTGGCGGGTCAGCTGGGCCAGCAGCCGCACCGTCCGGCCGACCACGTCGTCGAGGTCGTAGGCGCCGCTGAGGAACGTCTCGATGGCGCGCCGCTCGGCCGCCGACAGCGGCTTGATCGTGGACAGCCGGTCGACGAACAGCCGGTAGCCCTTGTCGGTGGGCACCCGCCCCGCGCTGGTGTGGGGCTGGGTGATGTACCCCTGCTCCTCCAGCACGGCCATGTCGTTGCGGATCGTCGCCGGGGACACGCCGAGGTTGTGCCGGTCGGCCAGCGACTTCGACCCCACCGGCTCGTTGGTGGAGACGTAGTCCTCGACGATGGCGCGCAGGACCGCCAGCTTCCGGTCGTCGAGCACGTGGTCACCTCCTCCCTGCCCCCGTACTGGCACTCCATACTTCCGAGTGCCAAGTGTACGGCCCGGCGGGCGCAGGCTGGAGTGCCTGGCGCGGACGGAAACGGCCCGGGGCGCCTCCGGAGCCGCGCCGGTGGCCGGTCGCGGCCGCCCGGGGGCGCGCCACGCCGATGGACGTGCGCCGCCGGTGCCGCGGCGTTCGGGGCGGTTAATGTGCGGATCCGTGCGGAGTAAGGACTACGGAAACGACGTCCTGGCGGGCGACTGGCGGCGGCCGCGGAAGGGCGGCGTGCCCGAGATCCCGGCCGAACGCGACCTGGTGGTGGAGGACCCCGACAGCGGCTTCTGCGGCGCCGTGGTCGGCTGCGACAAGTTCGGCGTGACGCTGGAGGACCGGTTCGGCAGGCGCCGGGTGTTCCCGTTGACCAAGGCGGGGTTCCTGCTGGACGGCAGGCCCGTCACGCTCGTCAGGCCCGGCCCGGAGCCGCGGCGGGCCCCGGCGCGCTCGGCCTCCGGGTCGATCGCGGTGAGCGGCCTGCGCGCGCGGGTGGCCCGGGAGAGCCGCATCTACGTGGAGGGCGTGCACGACGCCGAGCTGGTGGAGAAGATCTGGGGCCACGACCTGCGGGTGGAGGGCGTGGTCGTGGAGTACCTGGAGGGCGTGGACGACCTGCCCGCCATCGTGGCGGAGTTCGCGCCCGGCCCGCAGCGCCGCCTGGGCGTGCTCGTCGACCACCTGGTGGAGGGGTCCAAGGAGAGCCGGATCGCCGCGCAGGTGCGCTCCCCCCACGTCCTGGTGACCGGCCACCCGTTCGTCGACATCTGGCAGGCCGTCAAGCCCCGCGCCGTCGGAATAAGGGCGTGGCCGGACGTCCCCCGCGGCGTACCTTGGAAGGAAGGCGTGCTCGCTGCTCTGGGTTGGGGGGACGACGTGAGCGAGGGATGGCGGCGCATCCTCGGCTCCGTGAACTCCTACACCGACCTGGAACCCGAGCTGCTCGGGCGCGTCGAAGAGATCATCGACTTCGTGACGGCCTCCTAGCGCCCTCCGGGCCGTGCCGCGGCCCCGGCGGGCACCGTGTCCCCATCCCTCCCGACCTCTTGTCCCAGCCCCGCAGCCCTCACCGCAGGCGACCACGAGGAGCAGGCCATGACGCACGGGCACCCCGGCCAGCCGGGATACGACCCGCCCAACCACGGGCAGCAGCCGGGTTACGGGCAGCAGCCACAGCCCGGTCACGACCCCCAGGGCTACGGGCAGCAGCCCGGCTACGGGTACGAGCAGCCCCCCGGGTACGGTCAGCCGGGATACGGCGCCTACGGGCAGGCGCCCGCGTACGGCTCCTACGGCGGCCAGATGCAGCCGTACGGCGCCCCCGGGTACGGCCCCGGGCAGATCACCGCGGACGAGCGGACGTGGGCGCTGCTGGGCCATCTGGGCCAGCTCCTGCTCGGCTTCATCGCGCCGCTGCTGGTCTACCTGATCAAGAAGGACGAGTCGCCGTTCCTGCGGCACCACGGCGCCCAGGGCCTGAACTTCGCGCTCACCCAGGCCGTCTACCTGGTCATCAACATCGTGCTGATGTTCCTGCTCATCGGCTTCCTCACGTTCTTCGCGCAGTTCATCGCGGAGATCGTGCTGCTGATCATGGCGGCGGTCGCCGGGAACCGCGGCGAGTACTACCGCTTCCCCTCGTTCATGGCCTGGCCCATGATCCGCTGACGCGCGCACCGCGCCGGGCCGGGCCGGCCGCCGGGCCGCCCCGGCGCGTCCGGCACCCGGTTCGGGGCGAGGCGTCAGATCAGGTCGCGGACGACGGCGTCGGCGAGCAGCCGGCCGCGCAGGGTCAGCACCGCGCGGCCGCGCCGGTAGGGCTCCGGCTCGATCAGCCCGTCGTCGATCATGCGGCGGACGGCCCCGTCGTCCAGCAGCCCGGCGGGGCAGCCGTCGGCCAGCCGCAGCTCGAGCATGATGCGCTCGACGCGGCGGTCGGCGTCGTCCAGGACCTCGCGTGCGTGCGCGGGGGTGACGCCCTCGGCCAGCCGCGCCGCGTAGGCGGCGGGGTGCTTGACGTTCCACCAGCGGGTGCCGCCCACGTGGCTGTGCGCGCCGGGTCCCACGCCCCACCAGTCGGCGCCCGTCCAGTAGAGCATGTTGTGGCGGCAGCGGGCGTCGGGGGCCGCCGCCCAGTTGGAGATCTCGTACCAGTGCAGGCCGTGGGCGCTCAGCAGCTCGTCCGCGATGAGATAGCGGTCGGCCATGGCGTCGTCGTCCGGCTGCCGCAGCTCCCCGCGCCGCACCTGCGCGGCCAGGCGGGTGCCCTCCTCGACGATGAGCGCGTAGGCCGAGACGTGGTCGGGCCCCGCGGCCAGCGCCGCCTCCAGGGACGCCCGCCAGTCGTCGTGGCTCTCCCCCGGCGTGCCGTAGATGAGGTCCAGGTTGACGTGCTCGAAGCCCGCGCCGCGCGCCCAGTCCACGACCTGCGGCACGCGGCCGGGCGTGTGGGTGCGGTCCAGCACGGCCAGCACGTGCTCGCGGGCGCTCTGCATGCCGTAGGACACGCGCGTGAACCCGGCCTCGCGGAGCTTGCCCAGGTACGCCTCGTCCACCGACTCGGGGTTGGCCTCGGTGGTGACCTCGGCGTCCGGGGCCAGCCCGAACTCGGCGTCGATGGCGGCCAGGACGCGGCCCAGGTCGTCCGGCGCCAGCAGCGTCGGCGTGCCCCCGCCCACGAAGACGGTCGCCACGGGCAGGTCCGCGTCGCCGAGCACGCGGCGCGCCATGCGGACCTCGGCGATCGCCGTGTCCGCGTAGGAGTCGCGGCTCGCCCCCGGGCCGAGTTCACCGGCGGTGTAGGTGTTGAAGTCGCAGTAGCCGCACCGCGTCACGCAGAACGGCACGTGCACGTAGAAGGCGAACGGCCGCGTCCCCAGCCCCTCCAGGGCGCGCGCGGGGAGCGCGCCGTCGGCGGGTACGGGGTCACCATCGGGCAGGGTAGCGGGCACCCCTCCAGTGTGCCGCCGCCCGCCTCATGCCGTGACCGCCCCCGGGGTCACCGCCCGGCGAGCCTGTCGCGCAGCCAGTCGGGCATGTGCTCCCGGGAGCGGGGGAAGCGCTCCAGGTCCACCGCGTAGGTGTCGGCGGTCAGCGGCGGGTTGAAGTCGGGTTCGCCGTCGTAGTCGAACTCGGCGCTGAACCGCCCGGACCGCTCCACCCGCAGGCGCGCGGTGAACCACGCGCCCCTGCCCTCGCGGTACATCAGCCGCCGCAGGTCGTCCATCTTGTCGCTGGCCTGCCCGGGCACCGTGGTGGGGCGGATGTCGCCGTCGGCGTCGACGACCTGCAGAGCGGAACTGTCGATGCCGACGGCGGCGCGGAACACGAACTCCATGTGCTCCCACCCGTCGGGGGCCGCCGACCGCAGCGCCCGCACCGCCCCGTTCACCGTCTCCCGCTCCTCCGGGGACAACAGCACCTGCTCGGAGTGGGTCACGGCGCATCCTCCCTTGTCGTCCCACGCCGCCTGGCGGCCGGTCCCCCGACCCTACCGACCCGCCCCCGCCCGCTCCTGGATCATGACCGTGTCGCCGGCCTGCGGCATGCGCGTCCGGGGTGGTGATCAGCGCGGATAGAGTCGGCCACGTGCGCAACGAAAGGGCGGCGGGGTACGGCCGGGTGCCGGCCCGGGTGCTGCTGCAGGGGGAGCCCGCCGGATGGCGCTCGGTGGTCGTCGACGAGGACGGGACGGAGCGGCACGCCGACCTGGGCGGCCCGGGCGTCCTGTGGAGCGAGGACGGCCGCGACGACCCCGAACCCGCGTGGTGGGCGCGCCGGCTGGCCGAGGCGGCGGAGGCGCTGCGCCGCCGCGTCGAGGAGGCGCTGACCGACCGCACGTTCGCCGAACTGGGCGTCGAGAGCGAGATCACCTGGTTCGCGGTGGACGAGCCGGTCGCCTGGGAGGGCCTGGTCACGCTGCGCGAACCCGACCCCGCGCGCTTCCCGGGGCGGGTGCCGCCGTTCGTGGTGACGCTGGAGCCGGGACGCGGCGCCCTGCTGCCGGACGCCAGCCTGCTGTTCACCACCCTCGCGCAGGACGCCTGGACCACGCTGACCGCCGTGGCCGAGCGCTGCCGCACCCCTGCGCCGGTCGCCTCGTTCGTGTGCGGCTGGGAGGGCACGCGCACCGTGCGGGTGGGCCGCGGCAGCCTCTCGCTGTCGACCTGGCGCGGCCCCGACGGCGCGGAGCGGATCGGCGAGATCCACGGCGGGCGCCGCCCGGGCTGGGGCGGCAACCCCGAGCTGCGCGTCCGGCTCGACGGCATCGACCTGCTGGACGAACCCGCCCGCGACGTCATCACGCTGTTCCGCGACCTCGGCCACGAGGTGGTGACCAGAGGCGGCCTGCACGTCCTGCCCGCGCTGGGCGTGACGCTCTACCCGCCCGAAGGGGCGGCCGAACGGTTCACCGCCGCCGCCCTTCGCGACCCGCTCGCCGACCTCCGCCACCGCTGACCCGGCCCACGCCGCCGACCCGGCCGACGCCGCCCGGCGGCGGCGGCTCGGCCGGGCGCCGCGCCTGCCGTAAGGCGGCCCGGGCGGTTCCGGTGGCGGCCCGCGGGCG
>NZ_BAABDO010000075.1:0-34761 GCF_039539665.1 Actinomadura keratinilytica | reverse complement strand
CCCCGGCCCGTGCACGGCCAGGGCACCGTCCCGCCGCACGCACCGCCGCCGCGGACGGTGCCTCCGCCCGCCCCCGGCCGGTCGCGCCTGCCGGTCTCCATCGCGACCGCCGCGGCGGTCTTCGTCGGCGCCGTGGCCCTGGTGATCGCGACGTCGCTCGGCGACGGCGTCGGCGAGGGCGGCGGCGAGGGCACCGTCTCCGCCTCGGGCCGGCCCCGCACCACCACGGGAACCGGCCGCGCCGCCGAGCCGCCCACCGCCCGGCAGGCGCCGCTCGGCCCGCGCACCCCGGCACCGAGCCCGCAGGAAACCGATGAGCCCGCGGAAGGCGGCGTGCCCGCCAAGCTCATCGGCGTCTGGGAGGGCACGACCACCAACGGGCAGAACCGCCGCATGACCGTCCGGCAGGGGCGGACGGGCGGCGACGTCGTCACCGTCAGCACCACTCACCGCGACGTCGAGTGCCGGGCGGTGGGAAGGCTGCTGTCGTCGGGCGAGCGGATGATCGTGTTCCACACCCGCGTCACCTACAGCAAGCCGCACAACGCGTGCTCCAGCGCCGGACGGCAGACCCTCACCCTGGTCGACGACGACACCGCCCGGTACCGGTCCAGCAGGATCAGCGGCGTGCTGAAGAAGCAGGGCTGAAGGGGCGGTCAGTCGCCGGGGCGGGTGAGCGTCCAGAAGGCTCAGCGGCGGGGACGGGCGGCGGATCGCTCAGGGCTGTCCGGCGGACGCGCCGCCGCCGGACGCCGGGACGGGCCGGCCGGTGACGCTGATCGAGACGCCGATGCCGAGCCCCGCGAGCAGCGCCGTGGTGACGAGGAAGATGAAGAATTTGTGCATCATGGGTCGCCCATCTGTGCGGTTCTGTCGCTGTGCCGGTCCGTCAGGAGCGCGCGGCCGCCGGCTCGGCGGGCTCCTCGCCCGCGGTCACGGGGAGCCCATCGGAGCGGTAGGCGTGCCCGTCGCGGGTGACGGCGGCCGACTCGTAGCCGCAGGAGGCCAGCCGCGCCAGCCACAGCAGCCCGTCGCGGCCCATGGCCAGCGCGGCGGTGGCGTAGGCGTCGGCGATGGCCAGGTCCGGGCCGGTGACGGTGACCGAGCACAGGTCGCGGACCGGTTCGCCGGAGTGCGGGTCGATGACGTGGTGGCCGCGTTCATAGGTGCCGGACGTGGCCACGGCCAGGTCGGTGCCGGTCACCACCCAGGCCAGCCGGTCCGCCTCCCACGGGTGGCGGATGCCGATGCGCCAGACGCGGCCGGGCGCGGGGCGTCCGCGGCTGCGCACGTCCCCGCCCGCGTTGATGCAGTGGTTGAGGGCGCCGGCGCGGGCCAGGCGGCGGGAGGCGACCTCGACCGACCAGCCCTTGACGTACCCGGAGGGGTCCAGTCGGCCGGTGGCCCGCTCGTCGAAGTAGCCGTCGGTGCGGCGGCGCAGGGCCGCGCAGGACTCCAGCACGGCGCGCGTGTCCGGGGAGCACTCCTCCTCCGTCAGCTCGCCGGTGTCCAGGCGGGTGATCTCGCTGTCGCCGCGGTAGGTGCTGAACCTTCGGTCCACCTCGTGCAGCCAGGCGCAGGTCTGCTCGACCAGGTCGGTCAGCGTGCCGCGCGGGAGCGGGTCGGCGATGTCGATGACGACCGCCGTGCCCATCACGTGCTCGATGTGGTGCATGCTCGGGTGCCGTCCTCCGTTCCTGCCGGGGTGCCGTCCGCGGTCAGGCGCGCGCCGCCGCCAGCGCCGACTGCAGCGAGGCGGCGAACGAACGGCTGGTGTAGGTGGCGCCGGAGACCGTGTCGATCTGGGCGCTCTGCGCCTGCAGGGCCTCCTGCCGCAGCAGCGGGATGGCGCGCCGGTTGACCTGCAGCGTCCGGGCGGGGGACGTGGCGTGGGTGGCGGTGACCGCGGTGATCCGCCCGTTGGCGACCTTGATGGTGACCTGGACGGGCCCGTAGGGGTTGACCGAGGCGGTGCCCCGGAACACGCCGTTCCTCAGCCCGTTCGCGGCGGCGCCGCCCGTGCCGGTGCGCGAGCCGCCGGCGCCCGTCCGGCCGGGCGAGGGCGAGGACCGGCCGGTGCCGGGCACGGTGGAGGCCGCGGCGCCGGTGGCGAGCTGCCCGCCCGCGGCGGCGGCCGGGTCCGCGCCGGCCGCGGCCTTCCCGGCGACGGCCGCGTCGGCCCCGAACTTCGCGGCGAGCAGCAGGGCGGTTCCGGTCAGCGTGCCGAAGACGGCGGCGGTGGTTCGGTGCATCGCACTCCTCCATGAACGGATCGAGCCGGTTACAGGCGGAGGCCGGCTGGCGGGTCAGAACTCGAACGGGTCGAGGTGGATCTGCCTGCGGCGCACCCGCAGGCGGCGCAGCACGGCGATGGCGGACTCGACCATCCCGGGCGGGCCGCACAGGTACACGTCGCGGTGGCGCACATCGGGGACCAGTTCGCGCAGCCCCTCGGGGGTGAACAGGCGCCGCGGTTCCGGTTCGTGGCGCGAGCCGAGCACGTAGCGCAGCTGGAAGCTGCGCCGCTGCGCCAGGCCGCGCAGCTCGTCGGCGAAGACGATGTCGTCCGGTCCGCTCGCCCGGTAGATCACGACGGTGTCGCCGGGCAGCTCCTCCAGCAGGGCCCGGACCGGGGCGATCCCGCTGCCGCCGGCGATGAGCAGGGCGCGGCGGCGGGTGCGGTGCTCGGCGGTGAACGTCCCCGACGGGCCCTGCACGATCACCCTGGTGCCGGGGCGCATCCGGCGCAGCCCGGCGGTGTAGCCGCCGACCGCGTTCACGGTCAGCCGCAGCCACTGCTGGTTGGGCGCCGCCGACAGCGAGAACGGGTGCGACTGCCACCAGCCGCCGGCGGTCAGGAACCGCCAGCGGAAGTACTGCCCGGCCCGCGCCCCCAGCCTGTCCAGGGCGTGTCCGCCGACGTAGATGGACACCACCGTGTCCGACTCGGGGACCACGTCGACGACGTGCAGGCGGTGCCGCAGATTGAGCCACAGCGGCTCCACCAGGCGCCCCCAGAACAGGCAGGCGATCACCAGGGCGTACAGGCCGGTCCAGAACCAGCGGGCGAAGCCGTCCTGGGACAGCTCGGACCCGGTGGCGAACTGGTGCCCGTAGCCCAGGATCAGCGCCGCGTAGGCGGACAGGTGCAGCCAGTGCCACAGCTCGTAGGGCAGGCGGCGGCGCAGCGCGCGGGCGGCCAGCACGCTGATCGCCACCATGATCCCGACGGCGGCGGTCGCGCCGAGCATGTCCTCGTAGGTGGTGATCAGGGTGACCGTCTGCTCGGCGATCGCCACCTGGTCGGTCAGCGCGTAGCCCACGACGGTGTACCCGACGTGCGCCAGCACCAGCACCAGCGTCCAGGCACCCAGGCGGCGGTGCCAGCGCGTCAGGTCGTGGCCGCCGACCCACGTCTCCAGCCATGACACCCGGCTCATCATCAGCACCTGCACCATCAGCAGGTATCCGCCGACCAGTCCGGTGATCCGCCCGACCCCGGTGATGATCTCGGCCGGGGTGGTGAGCGTGACGGCGGGGGTGGCGAACACCCACAGGCCCGCGCTGGTGGCCAGCAGCGCCCAGAACAGCAGGATCACCAGCAGGCGGTTGCCCGCGATCTTCTTCCCCGGCGCGTCCTCGCGTCCGGCGCGTCCCGACCGCGCCCCGGGACGGGCCGAGCGCGGAGGGGCCGCCGCGCGGGCCGCCCGCTCCCGCTCCCGCGCGTCCCGCGAGTAGCGGGGCGCCGCGGCGGCCGATCCCCCGGCGGGGCGGGCCGGGCGCGACCTCGGATCGGCCGGACGGCCCCCGAGCTCGCCCGGACGGGTCAGCGGGTCGGCCGGCGGCGACGCGGGGTCGGCCGTCAGCGGCATCGTCAGGTTCTGTGCGAGCGCCGGGTCGTTGCGCACGGACAGCGGCTCGTTGCGCGCCGAGAAGGGCTCGTTGCGCACGGACAGCGGCTCGTTGCGCGTGGAGAGCGGCCCGTTGCGCACGGAGAGAGGGTCGTTGCGCGGGGCGAGTGTCTCGTTGCGCGCGGCCGTCCCCAGGTTGCGCGGGGACAGGGCCTCCTGCGGCTCGGCGCCCAGCGGCGACCACGCCCCCTCCGGGCCCACGCCGGACGCGGGCGGGCGCACGGCCGTGCGGCGCCGGTCCCAGGAGCCGCCGTACGGTTCGCCGTCGGCGCGCCGGCGGCCGTCCCCCCATCCCGCGAACCCGTCGGGGTCGCCGTCGGCCAGGTAGGGCGCCCCGTTGCGGCTCAGACGCTCGTCCATCACCGGGCGCGGGGATCGGCCGCGGGAACCGTCTTGTCTGCGTGCACCTCGTCCTCCTCGACCGGAACCGCCCAGGCACGCGCCGTCGGCGCGGACGCGTCCTCCCCGGGTCCTGACGACAAGCCGTACGGGCCGGCCGCGCGGCGCGGTTCACCGCCGGTGCGCAGGACGAGGCGGCGGCGGGGTCAGCCGCGCCAGCTGTAACGGCGTTCGGGACGGCCCGCGACGCCGTAGCGCAGGGACACCTCGGCGCTGCCGACGGCGGTGAAGTGCTCCAGGTAGCGGCGGGCGCTGACCCGGGAGACGCCGGTCAGGGCGGCGCACTCGGTGGCCGAGATGCTGCCGTCGGCGTCGCGGAGGGCCCGTTCGATCAGTTCGGCCGTCTCCACGCTCATGCCCTTGGGCAGGGTGGCGGACGGGGCGGGCACGGCGGCGCCGGCCAGGACGCGGTCGACGTCCGCCTGCCCGCGCACCACCGTGGTCAGCAGGCGCCGGCGGCGGGCCGCGTAGCGCTCCAGGCGGGGCCGCAGGTCCTCGAACTCGAACGGCTTGAGCAGGTAGTCCACGACGCCCTGGCGGACGGCGCCGCGCAGCGTCTCGGCCTCCCGCGCCGCGCTGATCACCATCACGTCGCAGTCGTGCCCGGCCGTGCGCAGCCGCGGGATGACGTCCAGGCCGAACATGTCCGGCAGGTACAGGTCGAGCAGCACCAGGTCGGGCCGCAGCCGGTCGACGGCCGCGATCGCCTCCCCGCCGGTGGCGGCCGCGCCCGCCACCCGGAACGGCGGGACCCGCTCGACGAACGCGCGGTGCACCCGGGCCACCATGAAGTCGTCCTCGACCACCAGCACGTCGATCGGGCCGGCCGGCTCGCTCATGGGCGGGCTCCTTCCGTCGTCTCGTCGGCCAGGGCGCGGACGGTCATGCGGGCGACGAACATGGCCCCCTCGGGCGTGTTGGTCACCGAGATCTCACCGCCGTGCCGCTCGCAGACCAGGCGGGTGAGGGCCAGGCCGATGCCGCGCCCGCCCTCCTGGGCGGCCTTGGTGGTGAAGCCGTGGGAGAACACCTCCTGGGCCAGTTCGGGCGCCACACCGGGACCGGAGTCGCGCACCACGATCTCCACGCTGGAGGCATCCTGCCGCAATTCCACCTCAACCCAGGCATCGCCCCCGCTCCCGGACGCGTTCCCGGCCGTGCACCCGGTGGCGGTCCCGACCGCGGCGGCGTCGACGGCGTTGTCGACCAGGTTGCCGACCACGGTCGCCACGTCGGCGGCGTCCTCGGGGGCCAGGCGGTCCAGGGCGGTGCGCTCGGAGATGCGCAGCGCGACCCGGCGTTCGGCGGCCAGTGACGACTTGGCCATCAGCAGCGCGGCGACGGCGCCGTCGCGGACCCGGCGGCTGAGCGTGACGTCCAGGGCCTGGCGGTGCTGCTTGAGCGCCCGGATGTAGCGGACCACCTCGTCCTGCTCGCCGATCTGGATCAGCCCGGAGATGGTGTGCAGCTGGTTGGCGAACTCGTGGGCCTGGGCGCGCAGCAGCTCGGAGGTGCTGCGGAACGAGCCCAGCTCGCGCTCCAGGTGGGCCAGCTCGGTGCGGTCGCGCAGGGTGGTGACCGAGCCGAGCGCGCGGCCGTCCTTCGCCACGGTCATCCGGTTCATCACCAGCACCCGGCCCCGGCGGATGACCACCTCGTCGCGCCGCTCCCCCGCCCCGTCCCCGGCGCCGTCCTGGGCCCCGGTGAGCACGTCGCGGAGCCGGCCGCCGATGCCGAGGTCGGCCAGGCTCTGCCCGACGCAGTCGGCGGGCAGGTCGAGCAGCCGCCGCCCCATCTCGTTGACCAGGGTGATCCGGTGCTGCGGATCCAGGGCGACCACGCCCTCGGCGATGCCGTACAGCATGGCCTCGCGGTACTCGGCCAGCCCGGCGATCTCGCGCGGCTCCAGCCCGAGGGTCTGCCGTTTGACGCGCCGCGCCAGCAGCCAGGACCCGGCCACCCCGAGTCCGCTGGCCAGGCCGAGGTAGACCAGCAGGTTGGAGGACGCGCCGGCGAGCCGCTGCCACACGGTCGGGGACTCCTCGCCGATCATGACGATGCCCAGCTGCCGGCCCAGGCTGCCCTCCGCCTCGCCGAGCACCGGGACCTGCGCGACCAGTTCGCGGCTGCCGCCCAGGGTCAGCTCGCCGGACCAGCCGCGGCCCGCGGCGGCGCCCGCGCCCAGCGGCATCCGCGCGCCGATCACCGTGGGGTCGGTGGCGCTGACGATCCGGCCGCCCGCGTCGGCGACGGTGACGGAGCTGACCCCCGACTGGGTGAGCGTGGACTGCACGAGCGGGGCGAGGGTCTCGCGCGGCGCGGGCCGCTCGAGCCGGCTGCGCACCAGCGGGTTGGCGGCCAGCTGCTCGGCCAGCGCGACGACGCGGCGTCCCTCGACCCGGTTGAAGGTGGCCTCGGACTGGGCCAGCGAGATCGCGGCGACCGCCAGCAGCACCATCACCACGATGGCGAGCTGGAGCACCAGCATCTCGCCCGCGAGACTATGACGGCGGAACGGGGCGACCACGGTGAACTCAATCTTCGGTGCTCGGGCTGGTCCGGACCCGCCCGCTGCGGACCTGCCCGGTCCGGGCGGCGGGCGGCGAGTCGCACAATCATGACGCCCGCGGGCCGCGAGCGGAAGAGAGGGGTGTGATGGAGGGCACTGCGGCGCGGCGTCCGCGCGTCCTGCTCGCCGTCTGGGCGGCGCTGGTCCTGGCGGCGGCGGTCGCCTGCGGGCCGTGGCCGGGGACGGGGGCGCGGCCCGGCGCGGATCTGCGGATCATGGTGCCGAACATCCCCGGCGGCGGCTACGACACCACCGCCCGCACCGCCGCCAAGGTCATGAAGGACACCGGGATCGCCCCGGACGTGCAGGTGTTCAACCTGCCGGGCGCGGGCGGGGTGGTCGGCCTGCAGCGCATCGTCAACGAGCGCGGCAACGGCCGGCTGGCCCTGCAGATGGGCCTGGGGGTGCTGGGCGCCTCGTCGGTGTCGGGCGCGCGGGTGACCGTGGCGCACACCACCCCGATCGCGCGGCTGGTCGAGGAGCCGGGCGCCGTGGTGGTGCCGCGCGACTCGCCGTACCGGACGATCGGCGAGCTGGTCGCCGCGTGGCGGCGGGACCCGGCACGGGTGACGGTCGGCGGCGGCTCGTCCCCCGGCGGCCCCGACCACCTGATGTCCATGAAGCTCGCCGAGGCCGTCGGCATCGATCCCCGGCGGGTCCGCTACAAGTCCTACGACGGGGGCGGCGGGGAGCTGCTGCCGGTGCTGCTGGACGGCAGGCTCGCCTTCGGGGCCAGCGGGTTCGGCGAGCTGCTGGGGCAGATCCGCGCCGGTCAGCTGCGGGTGCTCGCGGTGACCTCCGACCGTCCCGCGCCCGCGCTCGCCGACGTGCCCACCCTCAAGTCCCAGGGCATCGACCTGGTGTTCACCAACTGGCGCGGCATCGTCGCCCCGCCCGGTATCAGCGCCGACGACAAGCGCACCTGGATCGAGGCGCTGACCGCGCTGCGCCGCACCCGCGAGTGGAAGGCCGAACTGGCCAAGCACGGCTGGATCGACGCGTTCGCCACCGGCGAGGAGTACGCCGCGTTCCTGGACGCGCAGAGCCGGACCGTCGCGCGGTTCCTGGCCGGCCTCGGCGCGGCCTGACCTTCCGTTCCGCTCGCCGGACGGCGCTTTGGCCAACGCACCCCGTGAACACAACGACCACAACCTCCGTTGGTTCCGGAAGCGAGACAGGCTGGTAACACACGGGCAACATGTGGGCCAGTTCACATCCCGTGATGACTGACGTACCGACAGGTGGTGGCATACGTGCGCCTGCGCACCCTCCTCGCGCTGCTGGGGGCAGTCGTGCTCGTGCTCGCGGGACCGCCGCTGCTGACCACCGGCAGCGGCGCCGACACCGGCACGCGGATCCCCGGCCTGCGGTTCATGGTGCCCAACACCCCCGGCGGCGGGTACGACATCACCGCCCGCACGGCCGCCCGGGACGCCGAGGACGCGGGGCTGACCCACGGCATCGAGGTGTTCAACCTGCCCGGCGCCGGCGGCACCGTCGGGCTGTCCCGGCTGGTGAGCGAGCACGGCAACGGCAAGCTCGCCATGTCCATGGGGCTCGGCGTGGTCGGCGCGGCCCGCTCCAACCACAGCCCCAGGACCCTCGCCGACACCACGCCGATCGCCCGGCTCACCGAGGAGCAGGACGTCGTCGTGGTCGCCAAGGACTCGCCGTACCGCACGATCGGCGAGCTGATCAAGGCGTGGCGCGAGAACCCCGGCAAGCTGCCGGTCGGCGGCGGCTCGTCCCCCGGCGGGCCCGACCACCTGGCGCCCATGCTGATGGCGCAGGCCGCCGGGATCGCGCCCAAGCGGGTCAACTACATCCCCTTCGACGGCGGCGGCGAGCTGCTCGCCTCGATCCTCGGCAACAAGGTCGCCTTCGGCGTGTCCGGCGTCGGCGAGTACCTCGACCAGATCCGCTCCGGCGAGCTGCGGCTGCTGGCCGTCACCGGCGCCGAGCGGGTGCCCGGACTGGACGCGCCCACCCTGCAGGAGGCCGGGTTCGACGTGAACTTCACCAACTGGCGCGGCATCGTCGCCCCGCCGGGCCTGTCGGACACCGAACGCGGCAAGCTCGTCCGGCTGTTCGAGGAGCTGCACGACTCGCCGCAGTGGCGCGAGTCGATGCGCAGGAACGGATGGAGCGACGCCTTCCTGACCGGCGAGGAGTTCGGCCGCTTCCTGGCCGAGCAGGACCGGCGGGTGGTGTCCGTGCTGAAGGAGCTGGGACTGTGAGCGGCACCGACACCGCCGCGGCGGCCGGACGCCGCGCGTGGCTGCGCGAGCACTCCGAACTCGGCGTGTGCGTCCTGCTGCTGGCGGTCGGCGCGCTGACCCTGTTCGACGCGCTGACCATGCACGTGGAGATCGCCCAGCGCGGCCCGGTCGGCCCGCGCACCGTGCCGATCGCGGTCGGCGCGGGACTGCTGGCCGTGGCGGCGCTGCTGGCCGTGGACGTGCTGCGCGGCGGCCGCGGCGAGGCCGAGGGCGGCGAGGACGTGGACCTGTCCGAACCGGCCGACTGGCGCACGGTGCTGCTGCTGGCCGGGGTGTTCCTGGCCGCGGCGGCGCTGATCGAGCCGCTCGGCTTCCCCGCCGCCGGGGCGCTGCTGTTCTGGGGCGCCGCGTACGCCCTCGGCAGCCGGCGGTTCGACCGCGACCCGCTGATCGCCGCCGTGCTGTCGCTGGTCACCTATGTCGTCTTCAACGACCTGCTCGGGGTGCCGCTGCCCGGCGGACCGCTGATGGGGGTGCTGTGACATGGACGCCTTCGGCAACCTGCTGGACGGGTTCGGCACGGCGCTGACCCCGCTGAGCCTGCTGTGGGCGGCGATCGGGGTGCTGCTGGGCACCGCGATCGGGGTGCTGCCCGGCATCGGCCCGGCGATGGCCGTCGCGCTGCTGCTCCCGGTCACCTACGGGCTGGACCCGACCGGCGCGTTCATCATGTTCGCGGGCATCTACTACGGCGCCATGTTCGGCGGGTCCACCACGTCGATCCTGCTGAACACGCCCGGGGAGAGCGCCGCCGTGGTCGCGGCGATGGAGGGGCACCCGATGGCCAGATCCGGGCGCGGCGCGCAGGCGCTGGCGGCCGCGGCCATCGGCCACTTCACCGGCGGCATGATCGGCACGCTGCTGCTGGTCGCGCTGGCCCCGGCCGTCGCCGACCTGGCCGTCGGCTTCGGCGCGCCGGACTACTTCGCCATCATGGTGCTGGCGTTCATCGCGGCGACCTCCGTGCTGGGCGCCTCCCGCGTCCGCGGGCTGGCGTCCCTGCTGATCGGCCTGGTCATCGGCCTGGTCGGGCTGGACCAGATGACCGGCCAGCAGCGGCTGACGTTCGGGTCGCTGCAGCTGGCCGACGGCATCGACGTGGTGATCGTCGCGGTCGGGCTGTTCGCGATCGGCGAGGCGCTGTGGGTGGCGGCGCACCTGCGCCGCACCGCCGCCGAGGCGATCCCGGTGGGCCGTCCCTGGCTCGGCCGCGACGACGTCAGGCGCACCTGGAAGGCGTGGCTGCGCGGCCCGGTGATCGGCTTCCCGTTCGGCGCGATCCCGGCGGGCGGCGCGGAGATCCCGACGTTCCTGTCCTACGTCACCGAGAAGCGGCTGTCCAAGCACCGCGACGACTGGGGCAGGGGCGCGATCGAGGGCGTGGCCGGGCCGGAGTCGGCGGCGTCGGCGTCGGCCGCCGGGACGCTGGGCGCCATGCTGACGCTGGGCCTGCCGACGACGGCGGTGGCCGCGGTGATGCTGGCGGCGTTCCAGCAGTACGGGCTGCAGCCGGGCCCGCTGCTGTTCGAACGCGAGCCGGAGCTGGTGTGGGGCCTGATCGCCTCGCTGTTCGTCGGCATGGTGCTGCTGCTGGCGCTGAACCTGCCGCTGGCGCCGCTGTGGGCCAAGCTGCTGCGCATCCCGCGCCAGTACCTGTACGCGGGGATCCTGTTCTTCGCGGCGGTGGGCGCGTACGCGGTCGGCGGCGAGGTCGTCGACCTGGTCATCCTGCTGGTCATCGGGCTGGTCGGGTTCGGCATGCGCCGCTACGGGCTGCCGGTGCTGCCCGCCGTCATCGGCGTGATCCTCGGCCCGAACGCCGAGCAGCAGCTGCGGCGCGCCCTGCAGATCAGCGACGGCAGCGTGGCGGGCCTGGTCGACACCCCGTTCGCGGTGGCCGTCTACATGATCATCGCGTTGATCGTGCTGTGGCCGGTGCTGCGCAGGGCGCCCGTCCTGCGCAGCACCGGCTGACGACCGGACCTTCCTGTCCCGCCCCGCACGGCGATCTGGGGACGGTGGACGCGCTCCCTCGCCCACCGTCCCCAGATCGCCCTTTGTCGTTGCGGGCGGGCCGCCGCGGGGACGGGTGCCGCCGCGTCCGGCTTCACCTGCGGCGGAGCAGCCTCCGCGCCACCATGTGCGAGCCCGCGACGGCCGCCGCCGCGAACGCGAGGGCCTGGACGGCGTCGCCGGTCCGGGTGGGGCGCAGGACTCCCGCGCGCCGCAGCCGCCCGCGCGCCCACAGCGTGAAGGGGATCACCACCGCCGCCGACGTGACCGACCCGGGCGTGTAACCGCGCACGGCCGCCGCCTGCGCCAGGTGCACGACGCCGTGCAGGCCGAAGCCGTCGAGCGCGGTCTGGTAGAGCGCCGAACGGCCGCGCGTGCGGTGCCCGTCGGCGGCAGCGGCGGCGACCGGCACCGCCATCACCGCGACGGCGGCGGCGAACTCGCGTCCGTCGAGCGACTCCAGGGAGCGCCAGAGCGCGTCCGGCGCCTGCGGGAACCGCTCACGCAGCCGCGGCAGGCGGTCGCGGCTCCACTTCGGCATCGCGGCGACCTCCTCCGCGTCGTGCACCGCCCACGCAGCCAGCAGCCCCAGCGTGACCGCGGCGCCGACGGCCCCGTCGCGCCGCGCTTCCCGGTCTGTCCTCATGCGGCGATCATTTCAGCTCGGCCGGTCTCGCTCGAAACCGGCGCCGTGGCAGCATGCGGGCATGGGGCCGACGGGACCGGTGGAGCTGCGCGCCGCGCGTCCGGACGAGGCCGAGGAGCTGACCGCGCTGGCGATGCGCTCCAAGGCGCACTGGGGCTATGACGCGGCGTTCCTGGACGCGTGCCGGGACGAGCTGGCGCTGCGCCGCGAGGACGTGGTCGGGCGGCGCACGGTGGTCGCCGAACGCGGCGGGCGCGTGCTCGGCCTGGCCACGCTGGAGGGCGAACCGCCCGAGGGCGAGCTGGGCCTGCTGTTCGTGGAGCCGGACGCGATCGGCGGCGGCGTCGGACGCCGCCTGTACCGGCACGTTCTCCAGGAGGCGGGGCGGCTGGGGTTCCGGCGGGTGCGGATCGAGGCCGACCCCCACGCCGAGGGCTTCTACCTGGCCATGGGGGCGGAACGCCGCGGCGAGACCGCCGGAGGGCTGCGCGCGCTGCCGCTGCTTGTCGCATGGCCGATCCGGCCGGAGCCGCCCTGGTCGGCGGCGTGGGGCGCGGGCGGCCCCGCGGTCCGCGTCGGCAACGTCGCCGAGTTCAACGGGCAGTTCGGCGGGGGCGTGCGCGGCCCGGACCACTATTCGTGCCTGGCGGCGTTCTGCGGTCCCCGGCCGCGGATGGTCGTCCTGCCGGAGCGGGTGGCCGACTGGTGGGTGCGGGACGTGGCCGCCGTGCTCGGCTGGGGCGAGGTCGAGACGCACAGCGGCCTGGCCGCCGACGGCCGGATCTCCGCGGCGATCCTGGCCCGCCCCGGCCTGCTGCGCCGCCTCGCGCGGGAGGGTGCGCCGGTGCTGCCGTGGGGGCGGACGGCCGCGTTCGAGGCGATCCGCCCCTCGCCGCCCGGCGCGCTGGAGGCCGTCGCCCGGTACGAGTCGAAACGGCGGGCCCACGAGCTGTTCAGCGCGCTGGCCCCGGCCCATCCGGGGATCGTCGTCCCCGACCAGCGGCCGGCCGGCTCGGCCCGCGCGCTCGCGCGGGAGCTGCGCGGCGGCGCCCGCGTGGTGCTGAAGACCGAATACGGCGTCGGCGGGTCCGGCACGCTGGTCGTCGCACCGGACGGCCGGAGGACGCGGCGCCTGGCACGGCGCTGGGCGCGCGGCGGCGTCCTGGTGGAGGAGTACGTCGAAGGGGCGGGCCCGTACCGCGATCCCACGTTCGACGCCGTCATCGACGAGAGCGGCGCGGTGCACCCGGTGGGCGTCGGGCTGATGGACGTCGACGGGACGAGCTACCAGGGGGTGACCGTCGGCCCCGGCACGCTGCCCGAGGCGCTCGCCGAAACGGCCGCGGCGTTCGGGACGGCGGTGGGCCGGGCGCTGGCCGGGGACGGGTACCGCGGCTGGTACGACGTCGACTTCGTCACCGACCGGGCGGGCCGCCTCGCCCCCACCGAGATCAACCTGCGGCTCACCGGCCCGGCCGTGGCGTTCAACGTCCAGGCCGCGCTGGACCGCGTGCGCGGCGGCGCCCACCTGGTGCGCACGATCGACCGGGTCCCGCTCGGCGCGCGGCTGCCGTCCCGGGCTCTGCGCGACCACGTCGCCCGCGTGTCCGGCGCGTGCCGGGCGGCGGGCGCGACCCTGCTGGTCACCATCCCGACGGCCGCGTTCGACCTGGTCCCCTACCTGGGCGTGGCGCTGGCGGCCCGCACGCCGGACGCGCTCGACGCGGCGGAGCGGATCGTGCGCGCCGCGGGGGCCGAGCTGGGCGGGATGTTCGCGGACCTGCCCTGCGGCCGGGACGCCGGGCGCGCGGCGCGGAGGTGACGGGCACGGGGGCCGCGCCCGCCCTCAGTCGGAGCCGCGTTCGCGCACCGCGAAGGCGACGAGCACGGCCGCGGCGATCATCAGGGTGATGTTGAAGCCGTACACGAGGGCGGCCTGGCGCTCCCAGTCGGTCTTGGACGCCAGCCGGTAGAAGTTGTCCTGGGGCCACCAGGCGGCCAGCAGCCACACGACCGACAGGTGCGCCGCGACGGTCAGCGCCCTGGGCCGTCCCATCCGCGCCATCCGCCGGTAGCCGAACAGCAGGAAGCCGATGCCCAGCCCGAAGGACAGGCATTCGGCGGTGTAGAGCCCGGCGAACAACCCGGCCCACGGCTGCGGCACCGCCGACAGGTCGGTGGAGCCGGGCCACAGCGGGTCGGTCAGCACGTAGGCGACGATCGCGCCGAGCGACGCCGCCAGCACCAGGATCATGGCCAGCCCGCCGTCCCCCAGGCCGTCGTCGTCGCTCAGGGCGAGGCCGCTCTTGCCGCCCGCGGTGCGTCCCGGTCGCACGGGCAGCGGCAGCTGCGCGGTGTCGACCTCGCCGGAGTCGGTGCGCGGCAGCGACGGCACCGGGATCACGGCGCGCGGTCTGCGGGCCGCCGTCAGCCGCGGCCGCGCCAGGAAGCGGCGGATCTCGGCGGGGTCGGCCCGCCCCTCGGTGACGACGTAGGCGACGAGCGTCTCGGGGCCCTCCTGGGTGTCGATCGTGGTGACCGCGCACTCCAGCACCGCCGGGTGCCGCAGCAGCTCCGCCTCGACGTCGTCGTAGGTCGTCACGTCCCGGGCCATACGGGATCTCCCATCCGCCGGAGGTTCCGCCCCAATGATGGCGCGCCGTCCGGCGGGCGGGAAGCTCGGCGAGGCGCCCGGCGGGCCCGCTCCGCCGGGCGTGCCGTCAGTCGGACGGGAGCAGGTCGAGGGCGACCTCCAGCGCGGCGGCGTGCACGGCCTCGTCGTCGGCGTCGATCTCCTGCCGGAGGACGAAGGCCAGGTTCAGGCTGAACAGCGACAGCCGGGCGCGGATCTGGTCGGGCAGGCTCGCGTCCTTGTCGACCAGGATCTCGGCGAACGCCCGGAAGCGCTCGCGCGCGTCGCCGCCGGCCTTCATCTCCCGCACGGCGGGCCCGTTCTCCTGCATGAACTGGATCAGCTTGCCGGCCCCCCTGAGGATCTCGGCGTAGCGGCGGACGACCTCGCGCCGCAGCTCGGGGGTGACCGGCTGCTCGCGCGCCCAGGAGCGCAGCTCGTCGATGTCGGCCTTGAAGTCCTCGAAGAGGCTGGTGACGATGTCCTCTTTGGTCTTGAAGTGGTAGTACAGGGCCGCCTTGGTCACGCCGAGCCGTTCGGCGATCTCGCGGAGCGAGGTCTTCTCGTAGCCCTGCTCGGCGAACAGTTCCAGCGCGACCTCGCGGATCTGCTCGCGGGTGTCGCCGCGTCGTCGGGGCATGTGATCCTCCCTCCGCCAACTTACTTGACGCCCGGCTAGTTCGCAGCTTACCGTGCGGCAGGTAAATTAAACTAGCCGGGCGGCAGGTAAGTAGCCTGCCGCCGTGCACGAGGGGGAGCGATGACGCACTCGTCGAAGGGGGTGCCCGGCGGGGCGGCCGGGGAGGCGCCCCCGGCGCAGATGAGCACGCGCCAGATCTACACGGTCATGAGCGGCCTGATGATCGGCATGCTGCTGGCGATGCTCGACAACATGGTCGTCGGCACCGCGATGCCGACGATCGTCGGCGAGCTGGGCGGGCTGGCGCACCTGTCATGGGTGGTCACCGCGTACACGCTGGCGACCGCCGCGGCCACGCCGATCTGGGGCAAGCTCGGCGACCTCTACGGCCGCAAGGGCATGTTCATGGCCTCGATCGCGCTGTTCCTGCTCGGGTCGGCGCTGGCGGGGACGGCGCAGAGCATGGGCCAGCTGATCGCGTTCCGCGGTGTGCAGGGCCTGGGCGCCGGCGGGCTGATGGTCGGCGCGATGGCCATCATCGGCGACCTGGTGCCGCCCCGCGAGCGCGGCCGCTACCAGGGGCTGATGGCCGCGGTGATGC
Organism: Actinomadura keratinilytica; assembly: GCF_039539665.1. Lineage (NCBI taxonomy): Bacteria > Bacillati > Actinomycetota > Actinomycetes > Streptosporangiales > Thermomonosporaceae > Actinomadura > Actinomadura keratinilytica. The sequence goes on along the minus strand of NZ_BAABDO010000075.1, from coordinate 19,071 downwards.
CGCTGGCGATGATCGGCGGACCGCTGCTCGGCGGGTTCGTCACCGACCACCTCGACTGGCGCTGGGCCTTCTACGTCAACCTGCCGCTCGGCGGGGTGGCACTGGTGGTCACCGCGCTGACCATGCACCTGCCCAAGCGCCCGCGCGGCGAGACCCGCATCGACTACCTGGGCGCGGCCCTGCTGGCCGCCTCGATCATCTGCCTGTCGCTGATGACCAGCTGGGGCGGCACCGAGTACGCGTGGGGCTCCGGCACGATCATCGGACTGGGCGTCGCGACCGCCGTGACACTGGCGCTGTTCCTGCTGTGGGAACTGCGGGCCGCCGACCCGATCCTGCCGCTGCGCCTGTTCCGCAACGGCAACTTCTCGCTGGCCTCGGTGCTGGGCTTCCTCGTCGGCTTCGCCATGTTCGGCGTGGTGACGTTCCTGCCGCAGTACCAGCAGCTGGTGCAGGGCGCCTCGGCGACCAACAGCGGCCTGCTCCTCCTGCCGCTGATGCTGGGCACGCTGGTGACCACCCTCGTCGTCGGGCAGCTGGTGACCAGGACCGGCCGCTACCGCGTGTACCCGATCCTGGGCGGCCTGGTCATGGCCGCGGGCATGCTGCTGCTGGCCCAGCTCACGGTCGGCTCCTCGCGGCTCACCTCCGCCCTGTTCATGGTCGTGCTCGGCGTCGGCCTGGGCTTCCTCATGCAGAACACCATGCTCATCGCGCAGAACAGCGTGCCGATGACGGACATGGGCGCGGCCAGCGGCGCCGCCACCCTGTTCCGCACGATCGGCGGCTCGCTGGGGGTGTCCATCCTCGGCGCCGTCTACAGCCGCCAGCTGACCGCCTCGCTCACCGACCGGCTCGGCGAGCAGGCGGCCGAGCGGCTGGCCAGCGGCGGCGGCGAGCTCACCCCGGCGCTGCTGAAGAAGATGGACGCGGGCGTGCGGGACGCGGTGGAGCACGCGGTCACCGCGGGCGTGCACAACGTCTTCCTGTGGGCCACCGCGTTCGCCGTGCTGGCGTTCGTCGCCGCCTGGTTCATCCGGGAGACCCCGCTGCGCGGCGGCCCGTCCGACGGCCAGTCCGCCGACGAGCCTCCCGTGGCCGAACCCGCCGCCCTGTGATCTGCTAGCCGACCCCGCCGATACCGAAGGGGCCGTCCTCACGGGGAGGACGGCCCCTTTCATATGCCCTTTCCGCGCGGCGGGCGCTAGCCGCGTGTTCCCGCCGGGTGCGGCTGCTGCACCGGCGCCGCGGGCCGCTCCGGCACGGGCGGGACCAGCCGGTACTGCAGGCGCGGCCGCACCGGCGCCACCGCGACCCGGCGGTTGCGGTGCAGCCAGGCGATGTCGCGGCCGAACGACCACACCAGCCCGGCCAGCGCCGCGCCGACCAGGACCGTCGCGGCCGGGCGGGGCAGCACGCCCGCGGCGGCCACGACCAGGACGACGCCCTGCGCGGCGGCCACGGCCTTGCGGGCCATGCTCGGCGGCAGCGGCGCGCCCAGCCACGGCAGCGGACGGCTCGCCGCGAAGAACACGTACCTCATCAGGCCGATCGCCAGCACCCACGGGCCCAGCGACCCGGCCACGAAGACGCTCAGCACCAGGATGAGGAACGCGTCGGACTCCATGTCGAACCGCGCGCCCAGCGCCGACTCGGTCCCGGTGCGCCGGGCGACCTGGCCGTCGACGGCGTCCAGCACCAGCGCGACGGCGGCCAGCGCGACCAGCACCGCGACCGGCGCCGGGGCGCGGGCGGTGTCGGCGACCAGCGCCGCCGCTCCCCCGGCCAGTGTCATCCTGGCCAGCGTGACCCGGTCGGCGGGGCCGAGCCCGGACGCGCCGCTGCGGCGCAGCCCCGCGTCGAGCGCCGCGTACACCGCCAGGGCGTGCGCCGCCCCGGCCAGCCATCCGACCAGGCCGAGGCCGGTGGTCGCCGTCAGGGTCGCCAGCAATCCGACCTGTGCGACCAACCCGACGACGGGCCCCTGGTGCGATCTGCTCATGCGTCCCCTGCCCACGATTGCCTCCCCCTAGCGGCGTGGGATCACCGCGTACGATGACCCATCCGGATTGGAGGGGTCGCTAGTGCTACGTACGGCACACGCGTTCTGGCTCAACGCACCCGGACGAGGGGAGATCCGCCCCGTCCGCCTGAAGACGCCGGACGAGGACGAGGTCGTGGTGCGCACGCTCTACTCGGCGGTGAGCCGCGGCACCGAGGCATTGGTGTTCCGCGGCGGCGTGCCGGCCTCGCAGTACGAGGCGATGCGCGCCCCCTTCCAGGAAGGCGGGTTCCCGGGGCCGGTCAAGTACGGCTACCTCAATGTCGGGGTGGTGGAGGACGGGCCGCCCGAGCTGGTCGGCCGCACGGTGTTCTGCCTGTATCCGCACCAGACGCGCTACGTCGTGCCCGCCTCGGCGGTGACGCCGGTCCCGGACGACGTGCCGGCGTCGCGCGCCGTGCTGGCCGGGACGGTGGAGACCGCGGTGAACGCGGTGTGGGACGCCGCCCCGATGCTCGGCGACCGGATCGCCGTGGTCGGAGCGGGGATGGTCGGCTGCAGCGTGGCGAAGGTGCTCTCGGGGTTCCCCGCCGTCCGGGTGCAGCTCGTCGACGTGGACCCGGCGCGCGCGGCGGTCGCCGAGGCGCTGGGCGTCGGGTTCGCCACGCCGGCGGACGCCCTCGGCGACTGCGATCTGGTCGTGCACGCCAGCGCGACCGAGGCGGGATTGAGCCGTTCGCTGGAACTGCTCGTACCAGAGGGCGTGGTGCTGGAACTGAGCTGGTACGGCGACCGCCGGGTGAGCCTGCCGCTGGGCGAGGCGTTCCACTCGCGGCGGCTGGTGGTGCGCGGCAGCCAGGTGGGCGCGGTGTCGCCCGCCCGGCGCGGGCGCCGCGGCCGCGCCGACCGGATGCGCCTGGCGCTGCGGCTGCTCGCCGACCCCGCCTACGACGCGCTCATCACCGGCGAGTGCGGCTTCGCCGAGCTGCCCGCGGTGATGCCCGCGCTGGCGGACGGCCGCACGCATCCGCTGTGCCACCGGGTCGTGTACGACCCGGCGTGACCGGGCCCGGCGCCCCCGCACGCCACGCCCGCACGCCCCGGCACGCTCCGCACGACACCCCGCCGGCCCGAGGCCGGCCCCACCGAGCAGAGAGGCCCGTAGTTGTTCAGCCTGACCGTCCGTGATCATTTCATGGTGGCGCACAGCTTCCGCGGCGAGGTCTTCGGCCCCGCGCAGCGGCTGCACGGCGCGACGTTCGTGGTGGACGCGACGTTCCGCCGCGCCGAACTGGACGCCGACAACCTGGTCGTGGACATCGGGTTGGCGACCCGCGAGCTGAAACGGGTGCTCGGCGCGCTGGACTACCGCAACCTCGACGAGGAGCCCGAGTTCGCGGGCGTCAACACCACCACCGAGTTCCTGGCCAAGGTGATCGCCGACCGGCTGGCCGAGCGGGTGCGCGCGGGCGCGCTCGGCGAGGGCGCCCGCGGCCTGTCCGGGATCGCCGTCACCCTGCGCGAATCGCACGTCGCGTGGGCCGCCTACGAGCGGGCGCTGTGAGCGCGGCCGTCGCCGGCGCCATCAGCCCTAGCTGGCTGGAGCTGCGCGAGGACGCCGACGCCGACGCCCGCGCCGCCGGTCTGCTCGACCCGCTGCGCGCGCACCTGGCCGGGCGGGCGGCGCGGCCGCTGGTCGTGCGGGACCTCGGCTGCGGCACCGGCTCCATGGCGCGCTGGCTCGCCGGGCGGCTGCCCGGCCCCCAGCACTGGGTGCTCTACGACCACGACCCGGCCCTGCTGGCCCTGGCCGCCGCGCGGCTGCCCGCCCGGTCCGCGGACGGGAGCGCGGTCACGGCCGAGGCGCACCGGCGCGACATCACCCGGCTGCGCGCGGCGGACCTGGCCGACACGTCGCTGATGACCGCCTCGGCGCTGCTGGACCTGCTCACCGGGCCGGAGGTGGCCGCCCTGGCCGAGGCGTGCGCCGGGGCGGGCGTTGCGGCGCTGCTGGCGCTGACGGTGGTCGGACGCGTCGAACTGGCGCCGGCCGACCCGCTCGACGCCCTGATCGCCGAGGCGTTCGACGCGCACCAACGCCGCTCCCGGGGGGCGCCCGTCCCGGTGACGCTGCCGCGGACGACGTCCCGCAAGCTCGGCCCGGACGCGGTGGACGCGGCCGCCGAGGCGTTCGCCCGCGCGGGCATGGCCGTGCACCGCCGTCCCAGCCCGTGGCGGCTCGGCCCGGCGCAAGCCGCGCTGGCCGCCGAGTGGCTGCGCGGCTGGGTCCGGTACGCGGTCGAGCAGCGTCCCGCGCTGGCCGCGCCGGCGGGCCCGTACCTGCGCCGCCGGCTCCGCCAGTGCGCGGCGGGCGAGCTGCGCGCCGTCGTCGGCCACGAGGATCTGCTGGCGCTTCCGGCGGGCGGGTGAGGGCGATGAGGCGGGGGCTGCCGGGACGGCTGCGGATGTTCGCCGCGCCGGCCATCATCGCCGTGCTGGTCTGGCAGGTCGGCACCGGGGCGTTCGTCGCCGGGCTGCGGACGATCGACGCGGGCGGGGTGCTGGCCGCGCTCGGGATCGGCGCGGCGACCACGGTGCTGTGCGCCGGGCGGTGGTGCCTGGTGGCGCGGCGGCTGGGCCTGCGGCTGCCGCTGGGCCAGGCCGTCCGCGACTACTACCGGTCGCTGTTCTTGAACGCGGTGCTGCCCGCGGGGCTGCTCGGCGACGTGCACCGCGCGGTGCGGCACGGCAGGCAGGAGGGGGACGTGGGCCGCGGCGTGCGCGCGGTGGCGCTGGAGCGGGCCGCCGGGCAGGCCGCGATCATCGTCGCGGGGGTGGCGGTGCTGCTGGCGCGCCCCGCGGTCGTCCCGGCGCGGCTGCCCGACGCGGTGCTGGTCGCCGGGGCGGTGTTCGCGGCGGCGGCGGTGGCGGTGCCCGTCGCGGCCGCCACGTTCGGACGGCGGTGGGCCGAGGGCGGCTCCCGGTGGCTGCGCGGCCTGGCGACCGCGCTGGACGACGCGCGGACGGGCCTGCTGTCGCGGCGTGCCTGGCCGGGTGTCGCGCTGCTGTCGGCGGCGGCGCTGGCCGGTCATCTGGCCCTGTTCGTGGTGGCGGCACGCACCGCCGGAGCGACCGCGCCGGTCGTCCAGCTGCTGCCGCCGATGGTGCTGGCGCTGCTGGCCATGGGGCTGCCGGTGGGCGTCGGCGGATGGGGGCCGCGCGAGGGCGTGGCCACGCTGGCGTTCGGCTCCGCCGGCCTGGGCGCGGCGCAGGGCCTGTCCGCCGCCGTCGTGTACGGGGTGCTCGCCCTGGTCGCCAGCCTGCCGGGCGCCGCCGTCCTGCTCGCCGCCAGGACCGACCTCAGGACGCCCCTCGGGTTCTGGCGCAGGAGGGTCGGCCTCGCCCGGGAGGGCTAGGCCGCCGGCCGCCCGCCGCCGGCCGGGGGCGCGCCGGCGGCGGATCGAACCGGCGGGCGGCGCGTCTCGTACTGCCCACCGTCGCTCACCCCCACTGGAGGCACGCGTTGGCTGGTCATATCGATCCGAGTCTGCTGCGGCGGAAGGCGCACAGCCCGTCGTTCTTCGCGCTGAGCCGCGCGAGCGGAACGGACCAGGCCGACCTGGTCGACTTCTGCATACCGTGCAACCCGTACTTCCCGACGCCGGAGATGTTCGGGCGGCTGGGCGGCATGCTGGAGACGATCCTCAAGTACTACCCCAGCGACGCCGACACGATCACCGCGGAGCTGTGCGGCACGCTCGGCCTGAACCCGCAGACCGTCGCGATGGGCAACGGGTCCACCGAGCTGATCACCTGGATCGACCACCTGCTGGTGCGCGAGAGCCTGGCCGTCCCGATCCCCACCTTCGGCCGCTGGACCGACCAGCCGCTGGAGACCGGCAAGCGCGTCGACATGTACCCGCTGCAGGAGAGCCGCGACTTCGCCCTGGACGTCGACGACTTCGCCGCGTTCGTGCGCGCCCGCGGCTCCCGCACGGCGGTGATCTGCAACCCGAACAACCCCGACGGCGGCTACGTGCACCGCCGCGACGTGCTGCGGCTGCTGGACCGGCTGGTCGACCTGGACCTGGTGGTGGTGGACGAGTCGTTCATCGACTTCGTCGACGCCGAGCCCGCGCCCAGCGTCGCCGCGGAGGCCGCCATCCGCCCGAACGTCATCGTGCTCAAGAGCCTGGGCAAGAACTTCGGCCTGCACGGCATCCGGTTCGGCTACCTGGTGGCCAACCCCGCGCTGGCGGGCCGGGTCCGCGCGGCCCTGCCGAAGTGGAACCTCAACTCCTTCGCCGAGGTCATGGTGTTCCTGCTCAAGGAGTACCAGGCCGAGTACCGCGCCAGCCTGGCGCGGCTGGCCGCCGACCGCCGCACGATGACCGAGCAGCTGGACTCGCTGCTGCCCGGGCTGAAGGTGTTCTCCTCCCAGGGCAACTTCGTCCTGGTCAAGCTGCCGGACGGCAAGGACGGCGTCCAGCTGCGCGACTACCTGCTGTCCGAGCACGGGGTGTTCGTCCGCGAGTGCGGCAACAAGCTCGGCTCCGACAGCAGCTTCCTGCGCCTGGTCGTGCGGCCCGCGCCGGACGTGCGGCGCCTGCTGACCGGCATCGGCGCCTTCCTGTACGGCACCGACAAGGCCCGGGCGGCGGTGCCGCCGGCGATACCGACGCCGGTCCCGGCGCAGTCCCCGCCGCCGCGCCCCGACGCGCCGCCGCTCAGGGCGGGCGCGGACATGCCGTCCCTGTCCCACCGGGCCGAGCCGCAGCCCACGCCCTCGCCGCGTCCGGACGCGTCGGCCCACCTGTACGGGGCGCCCGGGCCGGTCCAGCACGCTCAGCCCGCCGGCCCGCCGGTGCTGCGTTCGTCCTCCCTGGAGGACGTCTACAGCCCCCGGTCGAACTAGGCGCGGAGGTCCGGGCGGGGTCAGCCGGTGAAGTGCCGGGCCTTCCAGGCGTCCAGCTCGGCGCGGGCCGCGGCGAGCCGCTCGGGCGTGGCCGACGCGTCGGCGACGACCAGCGCGTAGTGCACCGCCCCCGGGGTCCGGGCCGACGGCGCGATGACCAGCCGGCGCGCGGTGGCCGAGCCGGTCTCCTGCTCGGCCCGGACCACGCCGCCGGACGGCACGCCGTCCAGGACGCCGAGGTCGCTGACGACGGCCGTGTCCGCCGGCGCGAAGGACTGCGGCAGGTGCAGCTCGGTGGGGGCGCCGGCGGACGACTCCCGCCACACCAGCACGCCGTACTGGCGGTCCTTCGCCAGGGCGGCGACGGCGGGCATGGACGGCGGGACGGTCAGCCACGCCCGCTGCCGCCCGGCGCCGCCGTAGCCGGAGCGCGCCAGGTCCTCGTAGGCGAAGGCGAGGGTGTCCCCGGCCACGGCCGCCGGGTACAGCCGGTCCAGGACGCGCCGGTCGAGCCGCAGCTCGACCCGCCCGGCGTCGTCGGTCCGCACCACCGAGTGGTCCTCGTCGTTCCAGGCGTCGCCCTCGGTCTGCACTTTGCCGGGGTTGCCGTTCATCGGCTCGCGGTGGCGTCCGCTGTAGACGTCCCAGTGCCACTGCAGCGCCGACAGCACGCCGCCGCCGGACGCGGGGCGGCCCCACCAGTCCCCGCCGGGGACGCCGTAGTCCATCGCCTGGTACATGCCGCGCACCATCCAGGGGGTGCGGTCGCTGGAGGCGCCGGTCAGCCGGTTGCCGAACTCCGAGACGACCGCGGCGGTGCCCAGTGCCGCCGCCCGGTCGCGGATCCTGTTCATGGCCGCGTCGTAGGAGCCGTCGAACGCCGGGGACGGGTCGAGCGTCATGCGGGCGCCGTCGTAGTAGTGGGTGTTGAACACCATGCGGGGGCCGAGCGTCCCGGCCGACGACAGGCCGCCCTGCTCGAAGAACCCGGTGTTCCAGAACACCAGCGGCTCGACGAACGCGGGTTTGGCCGCCCAGCCCGCGGCGTCCATCGCGGCGCGGAACCGCCGGTAGAACGGCATGAGGCGGGTCTTCTCCCACTCCAGGCCGCTCGCGCCGTCCAGGCCGCCGTCAAACGGCTCGTTGAACGGGTCGACGCCGATGATCCGGTCGAAGGCCCGTGCGGGGAGCTTGCGCTTGAGGTGGGTCATCATCGCCGTCGCCTGCCGGATGAAGGCGTCCTGCACGCCGACCGGACCGGCGGAGGTGGTGAGCACACGGTTGCGCCAGAAGTCGCGGGCGGCCTGGCGGACGGCGGCGTTGGTCATCATGTTCTGCCCCCACAGCAGGCAGATGCCGCAGAACTCCCCGGGGTAGCCGCCCGCGTCGACGACCCACTTGGGCGCGCCGTCGCCGGTGTACCAGCTGTCCTGGTGGAACAGGTGCGCCGAGTACAGGTCCTGGTGGTAGTCGAGCAGGACGTGCACGCCCCGGTCGGTGAACGCGCGGATCTGCTCGGCGGCCCGGTCGAGGTAGGCGCGGTCGATGCGGTCGGGGGCGGGCTGCACCCCTTCCCAGCTGATCAGGAAGCGGACGGCGTTGGCGCCGGTCAGGTCGCGCATGGCCTGCGCCGACGCGGCCGCGTCGGCGGTGCTGCGGAAGGGCAGCAGGCCGTTCTCGTAGAGCTTGGTGCTGCCGGAGACGTTGAAGCCGCGCAGTGTCACCTCGCGGCCGTCGGCGTCCCGGAACACCCAGGACCGCTGCGCGGGCGCGACGGTGATCGCGGCGGACGCGTCGGCGCGTGCACTCGGCGCGGGTGACGGCACCGCGGCGGCGACGACGGCCGCAACGGCCGCGGCCATGAGGGGGCGGGGGCGCGCGTTGGGGGTTCGCATGGCGGGGGCCTTTCACGGGGGTGGACCACGAACGGGCCCTCCACTGTGCAAGAACCCTCTTGCACAAGCTAGAGCCATCTTGCAAGCGTGCCTTCCTCCACGCCCTCCCCCACCCGCGAACGCATCATGGACGCGACGCTGGAGCTGGTCCTGGCAACGCGGGTTCGGCGGCACCGCCGTCACCGACATCGAGGCGGGCGCCGGGCTGTCCCCCGGCAGCGGCAGCTTCTACCGGCACTTCCGGTCCAAGCGGGAGGTGTTCGAGGCGGTCTTCGAGCGCGAGCTGGACCGCGCGCGGCGGCACCGGGCGGGGTTCGAGCGCGGCCCGGTCGGGGGCGCCGCCGAGGCGGCGCTGCCCCGCCGCCTCCTGGAGCAGCTCGACTACCTGGCCGCGATCCGGCCGCTGATCATGCTGCTGGCGCGCGAGCACGGCCGGTTCCCCGAGCTGACCGCCCGGGTGCGCGAGGCGCTGCTGGACGGCGGCATCGCCGACGAGGCCGCGCACCTGGCCCGCGACCTGGACGGCGCGCCCTGCTCGCCGCCCGGAACGGCTGACCGCCCCGGAGGCCGATCACCGGTTCACCGCGGGGACCAGCGGGGGTCGCGGCCCGAGAGCGCCAGCGCGCGCTCGAACGCCGGGGCGCCCGCGTCCACCGGCACCGGGTCGGCGAATCCGTCGTACTGCCGGTACATGTCGGCGTGCTCGTCGACGACGCGCAGCAGGAACTCCCCCGCCTCGGGTGTCACGGCGTACTCCTGCCCGGTGGACACGGCCACGTCCCACCCGTGCACGGCCATCTCCTTGATGATGAGCGAGGCGATCTCGGGGGCCGGGCTGACGGCGAAGCCGAGGTCGATCTCGCCCTCCCACACCGCCGGGTCCGCCCAGGCGGCCACGGCCCGGTCGAGCTGCGCCGCGTACGCCTGCGCCCAGTGCGGATCGGCCGTGAAGTCGCGTTCGACCAGGTCCTCCGGCAGCGGCCTGCGCCGGGCCCGGTGCTCCAGCCCGTGCGAGGTGTACAGGACCCAGTGGTTCACCAGCGCCCGCACGTCGAACTCCGTGCAGGGGGTCGGCGCGGACAGCTGGTCCCCGCGCACGCCGCGGGCGACGCGGGCCGCCTCGGCGGCGCATTCCTTCATGTAGGCGTGCAGTTCGTTCATGCGGGCGACGCTACGGAGGCCCGATACCGGACGGCTTGGACAAACGCGCCAGATAATCTGGCCGGGTGGGGGACCTGGGACGCGGCATGCTGTATCCGGACGAGCAGGCCGCCTTCGTCGACCTGGACCGTCACGATCCCGGGCCGGAGGTGGCGCGGTTCGTGGAGTTCTACTGGCATGTGCGCTGGAACGTCGCCGAGCCGTACGAGACGAAGGTCCTCACGCACCCGAATGTGCATCTGGTGTTCGAGGAGCCCGAGCCGCAGGTGTACGGGGTGAACCGCGGCCTGTTCGTCCGCCGACTGGAGGGGCGCGGGCAGGTGCTGGGGGTGAAGTTCCGGCCCGGCTGCTTCCGCCCGTTCACCGGCGTGCGGGTCGCCGACCTGGCCGACCGCAGGGTCCCGGCGGCGCGGTTCTTCGGGCCGGCGGTGGTGGAGACGTGCCGCGCCGTCCTGCGCGCCGGCGGCCCCGCCGAGATGGTCGCCCGGGCCGAGGAGTTCCTGCTGCCGCGCCTGCCCGCCCCGGACCCGGTCGCCGAGCAGGTCGCGGGCATGGTGGAGCGCATCACCGCCAGCCCCGCGCTGTTCCGCGTCGACCAGGCCGCCGCGGCGCTGCACGTGTCCGTCCGCACGCTGCAGCGGCTGTTCGCCGAGTACGTGGGCGCCGGCCCGAAGTGGGTGATGCGGCGGGCCCGGCTGCACGAGGCCGCCGCCCGCGCCGACCGGGGCGACGACGTCGACTGGGCCGCTCTCGCCGACGACCTCGGCTATTGCGACCAGTCGCATCTGATCCGCGACTTCACCGCCGCCGTGGGCGTGCCTCCGGCCCGGTACGCCCGCTCGTGAGGGCTCAGCCGGGCGGGTCCCCGTCGCGCAGGTAGTGGTGCAGGTGGCTGGCGCCTTCCAGCATCGCCGTGGCGCGTTGCGCCAGCGCCGCCTGCCGCTGGGCGACGGCCTCCCGCAGCGCCTCGCGGCTGCCGGTGCGGCGCAGCTCCTCCAGCACGGCGCGGATCTGCGGCAGCGGGTGGCGCCCCTGCCGCAGCATGTGGACCATCTGGGCGTCGCGGACGTCGGCGGGACCGAAGCGGCGGTGCCCGGTGCCGGGTTCGCGGGCGGGGCGGAGCAGCCCGGCCGCCTCCCACACCCGCAGCGCGGACGAGCGGACGCCCAGCCGGGCCGCCACCTCCCCGATGCGCAGGTGCGACCGCGGCGGCACGGAGGCCTGCGGCGTCTGCAGCGGCACGGCGTCCAGCGCCTCGGCGGTCGCGCGCAGGGTGCGGCGCTGCTCGTGCAGCGCGGCATGGGCGGCGTCGATGAGCGCGAGCGCCTCGGCCACGTCGCCCGCGTGCACGGCCCGCATGATCGCCTGTGCGGTCACCGGGCCGAACCCCTTGGCCAGGGCGCGGTAGGCGAGCAGGGCCCGGCGGTGCCGCGGACCGAACCTGCGGTGCCCGGACGGCGAGCGCGGCGTCGGGGGCAGGACGCCCGCGTCCGCGTAGTTGCGGATCTGCTGGGTCGACACGCCGGCCGCCCGCGCCAGGTCGACGGGACGCAGCGCCGTGGACACCCGCCCGCCCCTCCCCGTTGAGGTCTGCTCCGACGAGCACCGAGCATAGCCGCCTGATCGCCAGCAAAACCCTCAAAGCACGTCAAATGGAGCGGTCGAAGCCGCCGCGTCCGGGCGGGGCGGGCCGTCAGGGCGGGCAGCGCGGCGCGCAGTGCCGCAGTGCGGCGACCGGGCCGCGCTCGCCGTCGCGGTGCAGGGCCGGATGCGGCGTGAGCCCGGGGGCGATTCGCGGGGCGAGGACGCCGGTCGCGCCGCGCGATCCTGCCCATGCGGGGGCGAGCAGAGCGATGACGAGACCGCAGATCACAAGAAGGCGCGTCATACCGACCCCGCAATGACAGTCATACAACATCCATTCACTCATCGTAGTGGAGTCGTGATCCTGAGTGACGTCCGGGGGGGTCGGCGGGGCGGCGCGCCCGCCGCCCTGTTGCGGGACGGCGGGCGCGGGTGCGGGCCGTGGCTACATGGCCGTGGCTACATGGCCGCGGCTACATGGCCGCGGCTACATGGCCGTGGCGGCCGGGCGCCGTCCGGAGTGTTCGGCGAGGACGGCCAGGTCGCGGTCGCCGTCACCGCGGTCGACCGCGCGCCGCACCAGGTCGAGGGCGCATTCGGCGAGCGGCAGCGAGGTCCCGGCGGCCTCGGCCAGCTCGATGGCGTGCCGCAGGTCCTTGGCCATCAGCCGGGTGCGGAACGCGGCGGGCTCGTACCGGCGCTCGCGCATGAACGCCGCGCGGAACGACATCACGGCCGAGCCGACGCCGCTGGAGGCCACGCAGTCCAGCACGGCCTCGCGGTCCAGCCCGGCCGACCGGGCCAGCTGCACCGCCTCGGCCATCGCCGCGATCTGCGCGCCGATCAGCATGTTCAGCGCGAGCTTCATGGCGGCGGCGGCGCCGGGCGGGCCGAAGTGCCGCAGCTCGCGGCCGACGGTCTCCAGCAGGTCGCGGGCCGCGTCCACGTCCGCGGGCTCCCCGGCGGTCAGCACGCGCAGGTCGCCGGAGCGGGCCTGCAGCGGATTGCCGAACACGCACGCCTCGACCCGGCGGGCGCCCAGGCCGGCCAGCCGGCGCGCGGCGTCGCGCGCGAAGTCCGGCGAGACGGTGGAGGTGTCGATCACCAGCGTGCCGGGCGCCAGCCGGTGCGCGGCGTCGCCGAACAGCACCTGCTCGACCGCGGGCTCGTCGGCCAGGCTGACCACCACCGCGTCCGCCCCGTCGACCGCGTCGGCCGCCGTCCGCGCCTGCCGCGCCCCCGCCGCGACGAGCGGCGCGGCCTTGGCCGCGGTGCGGTTGTAGACGGTCACCGTATGGCCCGCCTCCACGAGCCGTGCGGCCATGCCGGTTCCCATCGCGCCCAGCCCGAGAAAGCCGATGACGCGTTTTCGGGTCCTGTCCCTCATTCATGCCCCCCGTCTGCGATGTCCTGCTGCCGCGGTCCTGCTGCCGCGCGATCCGCGGCCGACGGGCAGGGGCTCGTCACGGCGCGAAAGACCGGCCGGGATCGGCACCACGCCCGCCATGTCCTGGGCTGAGCGGCGGACGCGCGCGGGCCATGCGGCCGAGCGCCGTCACACCGAACGCCGTCACACCGACGGCCGGGCGCGGAGCCGGGGCTGGCGGCACCGTCCGTTTCACCGGCCATGTCGACAATGCCCGCGGACACGGCCTTCACACCGGGACCGGGCGGGACCGGCCGACGATCTCCACGCCGTTTCCGCCCGGGCCATGCGGCGCGCGGCGGCGCGGGCGGAGCGCCGTCCGTCCGGCGGTCCGGCCGCGCCGCGGCATGGCCAGGCGCTAGCCGGCGGTGTCGGCGGCGGTGGTGCGGGCCGGCGCGGCCCGGGACTCCTCCGGTTCCTGCGCCAGGTCCGCGCGGTGGCTCTCCTTCGTCACCAGGACGCAGAGGACGGTCACCGCGCAGGACAGGGCGATCAGCGCGGACACGCCGAGCGTGCCGCCGCCCGAGGCGCCGGTCATGCTCGCGAACAGCACGGGAGCGAAGCCCGCACCGGTCGCGGAGATCTGGTAGCCGAGCGACGCGCCGGTGTAGCGGGTGCGGGTGCCGAACATCTCGCTGTAGAGGGCGGCCAGCGGGCCGAACATGGCCGGGTGCATGACCGCCTGGCCGAGCACGACGGCCAGTGTCAGCAGCGCGGCCGATCCGCTGTCGACCATCGGGAACAGCGGGAAGGCGACCACCGCCATGCCGACCGCCCCGGCCAGCACGACCGGACGCCGGCCGATCCGGTCGGACAGCGCCGAGTAGCCGACGATCGCGACCGTGCCCAGGGCCGATGACAGCGTCAGCGCGTTGAGCACCGTCTGCCGGGGGAAGCCTGCGTCCACCGCGTAGGAGATCAGGAAGGTGGTGAGGGTGGCCTGGGCGACGAACGCGCCGAACCCGACGCCGACCGCCAGCAGCAGGTTCCGGGGGTGGCGGCGCAGCACCTGCAGCAGCGGCGGCGCCTCGGCGGCCCGCGACCCGGCGGCCTCGGCCTCGGCGAACACCGGCGTCTCCTCGACCTTCAGCCGCACGAACAGGCCGAGCGCCAGCAGCAGCACGCTGAGCAGGAACGGCACGCGCCAGCCCCACGACAGGAACTGGTCCTCGGTGGTGGCGGACGCCGACAGCGTCAGCACGAGGGTGGACACCACCATGCCGCTCGGGGCGCCCGCGTTGGTGAAGCTGGCCCACAGGCCGCGCCGCGACGTGGCGTGCTCGGCGGACATCAGCACCGCGCCGCCCCATTCGCCGCCGACCGCGACGCCCTGCAGCACGCGCAGCAGCACCAGCAGGATCGGCGCCCACACGCCGATGCGGTCGTAGGTGGGCAGCAGGCCGATGAGCGTGCTGGCCACGCCCATCAGCACCATGGTGACGACGAGCATGCGCTTGCGGCCGAGCCGGTCGCCGAAGTGGCCGAAGACGATGCCGCCGAGAGGGCGGGCCAGGTAGCCGGTGGTGAACGTGCCGAGGCTGGCGACGGTGCCGGCCAGCGGGTCGAGGCTGGAGAAGAAGACCTTGTTGAACACCAGCGCCGACGCCGTGGCGTACAGCAGGAAGTCGTAGTACTCGATGACGCTGCCCAGGTAGCTGGACAGCACCGCGCGGCGCAGTTGGACGGCCGAGGGGCGCGGCCGGTCGCCCGGCCGCCGGGCCGGCGGGCGCTCTGGGGTGGTGCCTGACATGGCGTGACCTGTCTGCTCGGTGACCGCTGGAAATGACTGTGGCCTGGGCCACACTTGCCGACGAAGGTAAGCATAGATCTCACTGTCGTCAAGACTCTGCCCAATATCACCCCCGGCTACCCTGGCTCCCGTGCGCGACGACGATCTCTACGCGGAGGGGCCCGCCGGGTGCGGCGAGGGCGAGCCCGACGCGACGCCCCGGCCGCAGACGCTGCTGCTGACCTTCTTCGGCGGGCACGTGCTCGGGCGCGACGTGCGCGTGGCCACCGCCAGCGTGCTGGACGTGCTGCGCCGCGTCGGCGTCTCCGAGCACGCGACCCGCTCCACGCTCAGCCGGATGGCGCGGCGCGGCCTGCTGCACCGCACCCGCCGGGGCCGCAGCGTCTACCTGGGCCTGACCCCGCGCTCGCGGGAGATCCTGCGCGACGGCGAGCACCGGATCTGGCGGATCGGCGCGGTCAACGCCCGCTGGGACGGCACCTGGACGCTGCTGGGCTTCTCCCTGCCCGAGTCGTGGCAGCGGCAGCGGCACGTGCTGCGGTCGCGGCTGCTGTGGGCGGGGTTCGGCGCTCTGCAGGGCGGCCTGTGGATCGCTCCATCCGCGGTCGACGTGTGCGCGCTGCTGGACGGGCTGGAGGCCGCCGAGCACGTCAAGGTGTTCCGGGCGCGGGCGCTGCCGCCGACGAACGTCGCCGAGCTGGTGCGCGACGCGTGGGACCTGACCGCCGTGGCCGCCCGCTACGACCGCTTCCTGCGCCGCTGGGACGCCTCGTCCCCGCCCGGCGTGGCGGACGACAGCCTGGCCCGGCAGCTGCTGCTGGAGACCGAGTGGCTGCAGGTCATCCGGCAGGACCCGCGCCTGCCGCGCGAGCACCTGCCCGCCGACTGGCCCGCCGAGCGCGCCCAGCGCCTGTTCCGCAGGCTGCACGCCGAGCTCGACCCCGCCGCCCGCGCGATCGCGGCCGAGGTGCTCGACACGATCGCCGAGGAGGAGCCCCGGGCCGCCACCGCCACACATTGAGCACTTCATTGACGGCCGTTGAACGATATGCCTAACTTCGGGCCATGCCTCCCACCTCGCGCACTGCCCGCAAGCCCGTCTCCCCCGCGCGACGCGTCGCGCTGGCGGCCGCCGCACTGACGACCGCCGCACTCACGGCGGCCGCCGCAACAGCGGCGCCCCTCGCGCACGCCGACGCGTCCGGCCCGCGCCACCTCACCGGCACGCTGCCCAGCGGCGCGACATGGGTCGCCGACGTCCCGGCCGACTACAACGGCGTGCTGGTGCTCTTCAGCCACGGCTACAACCCGCCCGGCACCCCCAACCCGCCCGAGAACCAGCCCACCCCGGAGGCGGGCAAGGCCCTGCTCGACCGCGGGTACGCGCTGGCGGGCTCGTCGTACGCGACCGCCGGATGGACGCTGGCGACCGCGGCCGACGACCAGCTCGCCACGCTGGCGGCGGTGACCGAGCGGATCGGCAGGCCCCGGCGCACGATCGCCCTCGGCCGGTCCATGGGCGGGCTCGTCACCGCCCAGCTCGCCGAACGCGGCGCGGGCCGGATCGACGGCGCGGTCGCCACCTGCGGGCTGGTCGCCGGCGGGCTCGGCCTGCTGGACTCCCAGCTCGACGGCGCGCATGCCCTCGCCCGGCTGCTGCTGCCGGGCCGGGAGGTGAAGCTCACCGGTTACGCCGACGCCGCCGAGGCCGCGCAGACGGCGGCCCGGCTGCGGGAGGCGGTGGCCGCCGCGCAGCAGACCGCGCGAGGGCGGGCGCGGATCGCGCTGGCCGCCGCGCTGTTCCACGTTCCGACCTGGTACGGCGACGGCGCCCCGCCCGGTGACCGCGACTGGACGGCGCAGGTGACCGCGCAGCGGCGCTGGCTGGAGGACACCCTGCCGTTCATCCTCGCGGCCCGCTATGACATCGAGCAGCGCGCGGGCGGCAACCCGTCCGCCAACGAGGGCGTCGACTACCGCGCGCTGCTGCGGCGTTCGGCGACCTACCGGCAGGTGCGCGAGCTGTACCGGGCGGCGGGCACCGACCTTGACACCGACCTGACGCGGCTGGCCGCGACCGCCGACACCACCGCCGACGCGCAGGCGCGCGCGTGGGTCGCGCGCACCTCCACGGTGTCGGGGCGGCTGCGGATGCCCGTGCTCAGCGTGCACACCACCGCCGACGGCCTGGTGCCCGCCCAGTTCGAGGACGCCTACGCCGACCGGGTGCGGGCCGCGCGCAGCACCCCGCTGCTGCGCACGGCCTACGTCGCGCGCACGGGTCACTGCACGTTCACCGCGGCCGAGACGGTGGCGGCCGTGCAGGCCATGAACGTTCGCCTGGACAGGGGGCACTGGGGCCCGGTCGGCACGGCCGAGTGGCTGGACGCCGCCGCCGAGCGGGCCGGTCTGGACGGCGGCGACTACGTCCGCCACCGCCCCGGCGAGTTCCTCGGCGACGAAGGCCGCTGACCCTCCCCGGCGGCGACCGGATACCGTCGTCCCCGCGCCCGGCCCGGCCCGCGCCCTCGGCAGGCGAGAAGCTTTAGGTTAGCCTTGCCTTATTCGATCGCGACGGACGCGGAGGGGCTGTGTACGCGACTCGGACTGAGGTGGAGGTCGCCGCCGGGCGGTCCGCCGAGGAGGCGCTGGCTCCGCTGGCACGGCGGCTGCGCGCCGCCGTGGACAGCGGGATCACGCTGGGACTGTCGCCCGACCTGGGCGCGTCGGGGGACGGCTGGGCGACCGCGGCCGAGCTGGCGACGCCGCCCTACGAGCGGCTCGCCGTGCACATCGCCGATGCTCAGCGCCGCTGGGACGCGCCGCCGCACATCGCGGCCGCCCTGTGGTGGAAGGGCGTGGCGTACTGGACCACGCTGCCGGTCGCGGTCGGCTGGGCGCTGAACCGGCGGGTGCCGCTGCTGACCGCCGACACCGCGCTGGTGCGCGCGGCCGAGACGACGGTCACCGAGATCGCCGCGCGGGACCTGCGCGCCGCGAGCGGCGACGACCTCGGCGAGACCATCCGCGACACCCTCCTGCTCGGCCTGCACGCCCCGCTGATCGACGCGCTGCACGCGCTCACCCGGGTGGGGCGCCGCGGGCTGTGGGGGTCGGTGGCCGAGGCCCTGGTCGATCCGATCGTCTCCTACGGGCACGACCTGCTCGACGACCCCGCCGACGCCGCGGCCGGGCTGCTGCGCTCGGTGGGGGCGCCGGTGGACGGGCTGATGGACATCCCCGGGAGGCGGCGGCGCACCTGCTGCCTGTGGGTGGCGCTGCCCGGCAAGGACGCCTGCCCCTCCTGCTGCGTGAACGACCGCCTGGGGGACAAGGAGCACCGCGCCGGTGCGCGGGGGTGAAGTCCTGCGCGACGCGCTCGTCGGCCAGTGGCGGTACGCGCTGCCCGGCGCGGTGCTGGCCACCGGGCACCAGGCCGGTGAGGCGCTGGTGCCGGTCGTGATCGGCGTGGTGATCGACGAGGCGATCGCGCCGGGCGACGGCGGCGCGCTGGTCACCTGGATCGCCGTGCTCGCCGCCGTGTTCGCCGTCCTGTCCTGCAGCTACCGGTTCAGCTTCCGGCACGCCGAGCGGGCGTCCGAGCGGGCCGCGCACGAACTGCGGCTGCGCATCACCCGCCGGACGCTGGACCCGCGCGGCGGCGCGGAGACCGGGCGGCTGCCGGGCGAGCTGGTGAACATCGCCACCGGCGACGCCAAGCGGGTGGGTGCCGTGCACACGGCGCTGACCGCCGGGATCGCGGCGCTGGCCGGGCTGCTGTTCGGCGGCGTGGCGCTGCTGCGCGTGTCGGTGCCGCTGGGGCTGCTGGTCCTGCTGGGCGTCCCGCCGCTGCTCGGGCTGGCGCATCTGCTGGGCAAGCCGTTGGAGCGCCGCAGCGCCGCCGAGCAGGAACGCGCCGCGCACGCCTCCGGCGTGGCCGCCGACCTGATCGCCGGGCTGCGGGTGCTCAAGGGCATCGGCGCCGAACGCGCGGCGGTCGACCGCTACCGGCGCACCAGCCGCGACTCGCTGGCGGCGACGGTGCGGGCGGCGCGGGCGCAGGCGTGGCACGACGGCGGCATGCTGATGCTGACCGG
This sequence comes from Actinomadura keratinilytica, assembly GCF_039539665.1. Lineage (NCBI taxonomy): Bacteria > Bacillati > Actinomycetota > Actinomycetes > Streptosporangiales > Thermomonosporaceae > Actinomadura > Actinomadura keratinilytica. The sequence continues at coordinate 241 of NZ_BAABDO010000075.1, read as the reverse complement.
CGTGTTCATCGCCGTGGTCGCGCTCGTCGGCGGGCGCCTGGCGGCGTCCGGGGACATCACCGTCGGGCAGCTGGTGACGGCGGTCGGCCTGGCGCAGTTCCTGCTGACGCCGCTGTCGATCCTGTCGTGGGCCAACGGCGAGCTCGCCCAGGGCCGGGCCTCGGCCGCCCGCATCGCCTCGGTCCTGACCGCCCCGCCCGCCGTGGCGCGCGGCGCCGGCGCGCTGCTGCACCCGGTGCGG
>NZ_BAABDO010000074.1:0-34950 GCF_039539665.1 Actinomadura keratinilytica | reverse complement strand
AGCAGCGCCAGCGCCGGGCGCAGCGCCTTGCCGCCGCCCGCGGCGGCGGGCCTGCCGTCGGCGTCGACCCAGCCGAGGTGGTAGGCGATGACGCGGCGGGTCAGCGGGTCGAGCCGCTCGAGCGCCGCGCGCATCGCCTCGTCGACCAGCGCGCGCCCGGCGGCGGTGGCGAGGGGGACGCCGGTCATCGCGCGTCCACCCCCTCGCGCGGGCCGCGCAGGTGGCGGCGGACGAGACGGGCGGCGGTCAGGCCGCTGCGCACGGCTCCCTCCATCGTGTCGGGCCAGCCGGTGTCGGTCCACGCGCCGGCCAGGAACACGCCCGGCATCTGCGTCTGCGCGGCGGGCCGCAGCGCGCCGCTGCCCGGGGCCTGCCGGAACGTGGCGCAGCGTTCCCGGGTGACGAAGAAGTCGGCGATGCGGGCCCGCCGGGCGGCGGGGAACAGGCGCTCCAGCGCGGGGACGAACACCGCGCGCAGCTCGGCCGCCGGCACGTCGATCCACCGGTCGGCCGCCGACACCGACACCGCCAGGTACTGGCCGCGGTCCAGGCCGCCCGCGGCGGTGCGGTCGAACACCCACTGCACGGGCGAGCCCACCGCCGCGGCGAACGGCAGGTCCGTCACCCTGGTGTCGTAGACGACGTGCACGTTGACGATCGGGCTGGCGCCCAGGCCGGACCAGCGCTCCCGGTCGGGGCACGCCTCGTCCGGCACGATCCCGGCGGCCGCCCGGTGCGGCACGGCCACCACGACGGCGTCGGCGGCGACCGGCACGCCGTCCACCACCAGCTTCGGCCCGGCCAGCACCGCCTCGGCCTTCGCCCGCAGCCGCACCCGCCCGCCGGCGCGCTGCAGGCGCCGCAGCGCGGACGCGCCGTGCAGCTCCACGAGCGGGACGGCGGCCGCGCCGAGGTAGACGTCGTCGACCCGGCCGAGCAGCGCGGTCCGGCACACCATCGCAGCGGACCCGAGCGCGGCGTCCTCCAGCCCGATGTTGAGCGCGGCGGTGACGAACAGCTCCCACAGCGCCTCGCGCGGCCGCCGCCGCTGGCCGTGCGCGGCCAGCCAGGCGCCCATGCCGAGCCGGTCGAGCCGCGGATCGCCCGGGTCGAGGCGGTGCAGGGCGAGCGCCGCGCGGACGGCGCGCAGCCGGTCGGACGGCGTCAGCAGCCCGTACCCGGCCAGCGCGGGCAGCATGTGCAGCGGCCCGGGCAGCCGGCCCCGCCGCAGCCGGCCCGCGGCGCCGTCCGGGGTGAGGACGGCGACGTCGAACCGGTCCTGGACGCGCACCCGGTTGTGCACGCCCAGCCTGCGCAGCAGCCCCTGGTAGGCCGTGCAGCAGCGCAGGAACACGTGCTGCCCGTTGTCGACGGTCAGGCCGCCGCGGCGGAACGAGCAGGTGGCGCCGCCGAGCCGGGGCCGCGCCTCGTAGAGCGTCGTGCGCAGGCCCGCCTCCCGCAGCGCCAGCGCCGCGGTGATCCCGGCCAGGCCGCCGCCCACCACGGCGACGTGCGCGTCCTCCTCCGCCGCGCCCATCACCGCACCATCCACAGCGACCGGAGCGCCACGACGGCCTTCTCCCACGGCGGCAGCGACACGCGGCCGTGCAGCGCGGCGAGCGGGTCGGCCGCGATGCGCGCCAGCAGCCGCCGGTAGATGTCGGCCATCGCCGAGGCGCAGGCGCCGCTGCGCGGGTCCAGCATCGGGATCAGCCGGAACCCGGTGTCGTACCATTCGCTGGCCCGCGCCGCCTCGAACCGCATCAGCGCCACCAGCCGGGACGGCGGGTCGGTGAACCGGCCGGACGCGTCGCGCTGCAGCGAGCAGCCGAACCGGGCCAGGTCCTCGCCGGGCAGGTAGACGCGGCCGCGCAGGGCGTCCTCGCGCACGTCCCGCAGGATGTTGGTCAGCTGCAGCGCCACGCCGAGCGCGTCGGCCAGCGGCTCGGCGGCGCGCAGGTCGGCGGCGCCGAACACGCCGAGCGACAGCCGCCCGATCGTCCCGGCGACGCGGCGGCAGTAGGCCAGCAGGTCGTCGAAGGTCTCGTAGGCGGCGCCGCGCACGTCGGCCTCGCAGCCGTCGACGAGCTCGGCGAACGCCTCCAGCGGGATCGGGTAGCGCCGCGCCGCGTCGGCCATCGCCACGAACACCGGGTCGGTCGGCCTGCTGTCCAGGTCGCTGATCTGCTTGCGGGTGGCGACCAGCGCGGCCAGCCGCTTGTCGGCGGGCATGGCGTCGTCGTCGCCGAAGTCGTCGATGCGGCGCGCCAGCGCGTACACCGCGCTTAACGCCCGCCGCTTGGGCGGCGGCAGCAGCCTGATCCCGTACGAGAAGTTCCTCGCCCGCGAGCGGACCACCTGCTCGCAGTACCGATAGCCGTCGGACGGATCCACTGGTCATCTCCTTCCGAGCATCCGTGACCACTCGATCAGCAGCCGTGTTCTCGCGGGACGCGGCGGATCCGCGAGGACGTCGTAGCCGCGGCGGTGCAGGGCCGCCAGGGCGGCGCGGCCGCCCGCGATGTATCCGGCCACCGCGAGCCGCGCGAACCCCGGCAGCCGCACCCCGGCGGCGCCGTCGCGCTCCGCGGGCCGCGCGGCGCCGTCCCGTCCCGTCGGCCGCACGGCGGTCGGGCCGCCGACCAGCGCCGAGCCCTCGTCGAGCAGGCGGCGCGCCCGCGCGGCCTGCAACGCGATCACGCCGCGCAGCCGGGTGGGCGTGGCGGCCAGGGTCAGGTCCCGCTCGGCGCAGCCGAACCGGCGCAGGTCCGCCTCCGGCAGGTAGATCCGCCCCCGCCGGTAGTCCTCGGCGACGTCCTGGCAGTGCTCGATGATCTGCAGGGCGGTGCAGACGCGGTCGGACAGGGCGATCCGGTCCGGGGTGACCGCGTCGAACACGTGCAGCACGACGCGGCCGACCGGATCGGCCGACAGCGCGCAGTAGGCCACCAGTTCGTCGAACGTCTCGTACCGGGTGACGGCCTGGTCCTGCCGGCCGGCCTCGATCAGGCGGCGCAGCGGCTCGGCGGGCACCCGGCAGTCGCGCACCGTCGCGGCCAGCGCGGCCAGCGGCGGCAGTTCGGGCGCACCGCGCTCGTACAGGCGGCGCAGATCGGTCTCCACCTCGTCGAGCAGCGCCTTGCGCTCCCGCGGCGGCGCCCGGTCCCCGATGTCGTCGACGAAGCGGGCGTACCGGTACACCGCCAGAAGGTGCATGCGATGGCGGGCGGGCAGCAATCGCGTGGCGACCGGGAAATTCTCCCGGCGCACGAATTCGTCCAGTGTCCGTGGACCTGCTGCCGGATCCCACGCCTGCGCGTTCGCGGACATGTCCTCCCTTCGGTGTCCGGCCGACCAAGCCGCCAGGACCAGGCCAGTTGCACGCCAGGCCACCAGGCCGGTCACCACGACCGGGGTGCGACGGGATTCCCAACGAACAACCCGCCCGCCACTTCCAGCAGCAGTCATGCCCGTTCGCCCGCCAATCGCCGCCCCTTCTTTGGAAAAGCGGACGGAGGGTGTCGGGAATGTTTTCGGCGACGCGGCAAATAGGCCGTCAGACGCGTTCTCCGAATCGGCCCGCCAGGGTCCGGTAAAGCCCGGGGGCGGCGGCCCGGACGGCGACCGGCAGGCGCAGCCAGCCGGGCACGTGCACCTCGGCCGAACCGGCGGCGACCGCCCGCACGGCGGCCTCGGCGACCTGCTCGGGCGGCAGGGGCCGCGGCCGGCGCCGCGCGTACGGGGCGCCGCGCCGCTCGAAGAACCCGGTGTCGACCACGCCGGGGACCAGCACGCCGACGGTGACGCCGGTGCCGCGCAGCTCCAGGCGCAGGCTCTCGGCGAAGGCGTCCAGCCCGCCCTTGGCGGCGGCGTAGACGGCCTCGCCCGCCACGCCGACCCGCCCGGCGATCGAGGTGACGAACAGCAGCCGCCCGCCGCCCCGCGCCAGCATCTGCGGCAGCAGCGCCCTGGTCAGGACGATCGGCGCCGCCAGATCGACCGCCAGCAGGTGGGCGGCGGCGCCCTGCGGCATGTCGGTGAACCGGCCGGCCCACCCGGCCCCGGCGTTGAGCACCAGCACGTCCACCCGCCCGGCCCGCCGCAGCGCCTCCTCGGCCAGCCACCGCGCCTGCACCGGGTCGGCCAGGTCGGCGGCGATCGGGACGCCGCCGGTGGCGCGGGCCGTCTCCGCCAGCCGCCGCTCGTCGCGGCCGTGCACGACCAGGCGGGCGCCGTCGCGCGCCAGGGCGGCCGCGATCGCCCGGCCCAGGCCCGCCGACGCGCCCGTGACCAGCGCGGTCCTCCCCCGCACCGGCCGCCGCCGCCGGAACACCATTCCCGCAGCCTACGAGGTCGCGGCGGGGCGTTTCGAGCATGCCGCGCGACCGGCGGGGAAGCTACGTCGCTGTGGACGTCCCGCCCGCCGGACGCGCCGTCTCGGGGACCCCATGGGAACCGGCGAACGGCTGAACAGCCCCGCCTTCCGCCGCCTGCTGGCAGGGCAGACGGTCTCCTCGTTCGGCGACTGGATGGGCACGCTCGCCCTGATGTACCTGGTGCTGGAGCTCAGCGGCTCCACCACGGCGGTGGGCGGCGTGCTGGTCCTGCGGCTGCTGCCCTCGGCGCTGGGCGCGCCGCTGGCCGCCCGCGTGGTGACCCGGTGGCGGCGCCGCAGCGTGATGATGACCTCGGACCTGGTCCGCGCGGGCATGGCGTTCGTGCTGCCGGTCGTGCCGTCGCTGTGGTGGGTGTACGCGTGGGCGGTCGCCATCGAGGTCATCGGCCTGATGTTCCTGCCCGCCCGGGACGCGGCCGTGCCCGTCATCGTCGGGGGCCGCCGCGGCACCCCCGACCGGGGCACGCTGCAGCTGGCCAACGGCATCACGATGGCCACGTCCTACGGCATGATCCCGGTGGGCGCGGGGGCGTTCGGCACGCTGCTGTTCCTGTCGGACGCGCTCGGCTGGACCGGACAGGGACGCTTCGTCGCGGTGTTCTGGCTGGACGCGCTGACCTACCTGGTGTCGTTCGTCGCGGTGCGCGGCCTGCCCGACCTCGGGCCGTGGCGCGGCGAACGGCGGTCCGGCGGCGCCGTCCGGCCGGGGGCGGGGCTGCTGGCCGCGCTGCGGCTGCCGGTGATGGCGGCGGTGCTGCCCGCGGTGGCGGTCGTCTCGCTGGGGCTGGGCTCGCTGTTCTCGGTCGGCATCCCGTTCGTGCGGGACGTGCTGCGCGCCGGCCCCGTCGGGTTCGGCGCCCTGGTGGCGCTGTTCGGCGGCGGCGCGCTGCTCGGCCTGCTCGCCGCCCGCCGGTACGGGCGGCACGACCTGATCGGGCAGATCCGGGTGGCCACCGCGGCACAGGGCCTGGTGGTCATCGCGATGGGCGCGCTGGCGTCGCCCGCCTGGGCGTACCTCGGCGCGGTGCTGTTCGGCGCCGCCGCCACCGGCGCGCTGGTCGGCGCGATCACCCACCTGCAGGAGAGCCTGGGGGGCGCCGCCCGCACGCTCGGGCTGACCGCCTTCCACGCCGTGCTGCGGTGCGGCCTGGCCGCGGCCGCGCTGGCGGCCGGCGCCGCCGACGACCTGCTCGCCCGGACGCGCCCGCCGCCGCTCGGCATCCCCCCGGCCGGCCTGGTGCTGATCGTGTCGGGGGCCGTGGTGTGCTGCGGCACCCTCCTCGTCCGGCGCCCGTCCGGCCGGGACCGCCCGGCGGCGTCCACCGGTCGCGCGGCCTGAGCCCGCTTCGCGTTCAGTGGGAGGGCGGGTTCAGTGGGAGGGCGGTTCGGGCCGGGCGGAGGCGGGCACCGGCGCGCCGCCTCTCGCCCTGCCTCGTCTGCGCAGCTCCCGGGCCAGGCGGGCGGCCACACCGCGGGCGGACTCCAGCTCGTTGCCCAGCTGGTCGGCCAGCTCGCGCAGCCGCCGCACCTCCGCCCGCAGCGCCTGGGTCTCCCGCCGCAGGTCCAGGATGTGCCGGACGCCCGCGAGGTTGACGCCCTCGTCCCGCGACAGCCGCTGGATCTCGTGCAGCGTCCTCATGTCGCGCATCGAGTAGCGCCGGTTGCGGCTGCCCGCGCGCACCGGCGTCACCAGCCCCATCCGCTCGTAGGCGCGCAGCGTCTGGGGGTGCAGCCCGGACAGCTGCGCCGCGACCGAGATGACGTAGACGGGCGTGTCGTCGTCGATGGGCGTGCTCATGGGGGTGCCGCCTGGCGCGCGTCGGTGGCCTTGCCGTCGTCCACGATCTCGGCGTCGACGACCTCGTCGTCCTGCCGTTCCTGCCCCTGCCCGCCGGACGCGCCCTGGCCGCCCCCGCAGCGCCGGACTGCCCGACAGAGATCGCCTCGCCAAGCGAGTTGACTCCACCCGACTCAACTTGAATGAGCGCCCACCGGACGCGGACGCCTCATCACAATGCCGCCGACCACGTCGAACCCACGATGACTCACGCCCCCATACGAACGGGCGAGTCCCTACCGCCAGCCAAGAGCAGGCACCCCGTGGGGCGGTCGGCCCGCACGGGGGTGCTCCGAGACGACCGCCCGGTGAAACCGTCGGTTCCCAGTTCCCGGCTGCGAGACAGGGCCGGTGACCGACCCGACGTCACTGGAGATGGCGAGCGGCGGCGCCCACCTGATCGTGCGGCCGCCCGGCGAGGCCGATGCCCGCGCGCGGCCCCGGTTGCGGTACCGGCCTGGAGCGGGTGCCCGCGCGGCGATCGAGTACGGCTCGGCGCAGGGTCTCACGCCGGCCCCGGCGCGGTTCTCACCTAGTCCTCGGGCAGCACACTGCTGAGCACACTGCTGGCGGGCACACTCCATCGACCCTGGAGAGGGCGAGCGGCGGCGCCCACCTGATCGAGGACATCCGCTTGCGCACGTCGGCGGCCCGGTGGGGGATCCGGGATCGCCGGCCGGGGCTGTGGGCCGGAGCGCGCGGGCGGGTGCTCAGCGTGCCGGGAGGCCGTCGACCCGCTCGGCGGGCATGGCCAGGGCCGTCGCGACGGCGCGCAGTTCGTCGCGTTCGGCGGCGGTGACGGGGGCGGCGCGGGTGTGCAGGGCGGTGACCAGGAGCTCGACGGCCTTCTCCCAGCGTCCGCTGGCCGCCTCCTTGGTGACGCGCCGCAGTGTCGGCTGGGGCAGCCGGTCGCGGAAGCAGGACGGCAGCCGCCGCAGGGTCTGGGCCAGTTCCCGGTGCTCGCGGCTGCTCAGCGGCGGCACGGCGGGCCGGAGCTGCCAGTCGCCCACGGCCAGGCCGACCACTCGGATCACCTGCATCAGCACTGCCTTCCCCCTCCCCGTCCCGGCGCATCGATGCCGCTCGCCGGACATCGGCCGGTGCCGTACCCCGCAGCCGTCGGCCACAAGCCGCAGACCAGGCAAAAGGCGGTAAGCAATGCGGCAAGCGGAGCGGCAGGCGGGGATGTTTGGCCGACGGCCTGCGGGTAGCCCCCCAGCACACGAACTTCGACTCGCGAGGACGGAGCGGAACACCGGCGCTCCGTCCTCCGAGACGCGGTCTGAGCCAAGACAGTGCCGGGGGCCGACATGGCGACAGTCGCCGAGACCAGGACAACACGCAGACGCACCACACAGCGGCGGAGCACGACGAGCCCGAGCCGGGCCGCCACCACCACGCGGCGGCGCTCCGCGGCGACGACGAGCACGTCGAGGACGCCGAGGACGACCCGGGTGCGGGAGGAGAAGAAGACCACCGTTCCCGTCCCCGTCGTCACACCGCATGTGACCGTGCACAGGTTCGAGGTGCCGACGCCGCGGATCGGGCAGGCCGGCCAGCAGGTGGTCGACGCCGGGAAGGCCGTGGCCTCCTCGCTTCCGCCGCCCGGACGGCTGGCCTACTACACCGGGCTGGGCGCCTTGGCGGCGCTGGGGGTCATGGACTGGCCGGTGGCCGCGGCGATCGGGGTCGGCGTCGCCGTCGCGCGGCGGGCGACCGGTCGGCAGCGGGCCGGGCAGTCGCGGACGACCTAGGCGGGGCCCGGGGACGGCGCCGTCCCCCTTACCAAGTGTTCACCTGCCGGTCACCTGCGACCCGGACGAGAACAAACAAAATCGGATAAAACGGTCAGTGCTGTAGTCGACCACGAGGTGAACACCGTGACCGATCTCCTGGCCACCGTCCTCGCGAAGGCGCTGGTGGCGCTTGTCGAAGCCGCCGTCGCGCAGCTGATCTTCGCGCTGCTCCGCGCACCCGAGGCGACCGCCGCCTGACCGTGGGGGCGCCTGCTGCCCAGGCGGCCCCCACGGTCAGGCCGGTGACGGTCCCTTGACCGGTGTCACGGGCCCGTTCCCTGCTTGCGACGGCCGCATGGGCTGCGCTCCACACGGCCACCGCCCCACCTAGGGGCTCCCTGCTCAGCCCTCCGCCTTGGCCTCCTCCGGCTGGGCCGCCTCGGCGGCCTCGGGCTTGGCCTCGCCGGCCTTGCCCTCTCCGGCCGCGGCCTCTTCGGCCTTGGCGCCGTCGGCCTTGGCCTCGTCGGCGGCGGCCCCGTCCGGAGCGGCGTCGGGGTGGGCCGCGATGAACTGCTCGTACACCTCGTCAGCGATCTTGCCGCGGACGCTGACCTCGATGCCCTGCTCCTTGGCCCACTCACGGACGTCCGTGTTGGTGTAGCCGCGCAGCTTGGGCGAGGTGTCGGCGGTGCTCTTGCGGGAGCGCCCGGCGGCCTTGACGACGGCCGCCTTCTCCAGGAAGGGCGTCAGCGCGTCCAGCGCCTCCTGCAGGCGCTTGTGGTTCGCGTCGCCCAGGTCGATGGTGAACTTCGCCCCGGCGACCTCGAAGTCCCGCTTGGCGACGTCCTCACCGTCGTAGCCGTCGATGTCGTCAACCATGACGACCTTGGTGGCCATGGGTCCCCCTCCTGTGTCCTCAGCGATCAAGCATCATAGAGCGCCGACGACCCCGCCTCGGCCCATTCGGCCAGGCTCCCCTCCGGAGCCGACGCGCAGGTCACCGGGGCGCCGGACCGCGGAGCGCCGTGCCCGCCCCCGGCCCCGCGGCGGGGTCAGGACAGGGCGCGGACGCGGACGTTGCGGAAGTCGACCACGTCGTCGGAGCCGTGGTTCTGCAGGCCGATGAAGCCCCGCGCGAACTGGCGCAGATCGGTGGGCGGGTCGTCGGCGCGCGAGGAGCTCTTGCCCGGCGTGTTGTCGAACTCGTTGATCACTTCGCCGTTGCGGATGACCGTGTAGTGCCGGCCCCGGACGCGGATCTGGTAGTCGTTCCAGGTGCCGGGAGGGGTGGGCCGGGCCCGGTCCAGGCCGATCGCGCCGAAGTTGTAGACCGAGCCGGTCTTCTGCGGTGCGCCGGCGGGCCCGTCGTAGATCTGGATCTCGTTCCCGCAGTAGATCGCCGCCCAGGCCGGGGAGGTGCGGGCCGAGCCGATGGTGCCGCAGCTGCCGGGCGGGCGCTCCTCCAGCGGGGTGCGCAGGTCGGGGAAGCGGACGAAGACGCGGGACCGGCGGTACCGGGACTTCGCGCTGGAGCTGGAGTACGAGCAGGACAGCGTCAGCTCCGACTCCGGCATCTTCCTTTCCTGCGGATCCCGGACGGCGACTCCGCCGTCGCCGACCCGCAGACCAAGGGGTACCAGGTGTCGATCCTGGACCGGGTCGACGAGGCCCGCTTCCGCACCGGCTCGATCGACGGGATCGACCCCGCCGACTTCCTCAACGCCAAGCCGGTCGGCGGCGGCTACAACAAGGTGCGCATCGAGGTCCGCGGCCAGGAGTACCGGATCTACTGGAACGACCAGCTGGTGAACACCTACACCGGTGACCGGGAACTCGCCGGCCACATCGGGCTGGAGAACAACGGCGGCGGCATCCGCTTCAAGAACATCCGGATCGCCCCGCTCAAGTAGCCCGTCCGTTCCCCGCCCCGGCGGGGCCGGGTGCCGGTCCCCCGCACCCGGCCCCGCCGCCGTTTCACGGGGTGCGCGGGCGGGGCCAGCCGCCGGCCGCCGCGCGCACGGCCCGCGCCGCGTCCGCCGGCGTCCGGTCATCGGTGCCGACGCGGACGGCGCCGTCCGGTGCGTCCGCGGCCTCGGCGGCGGCCCGCCGGGCGATCTCCACGAGCTCCCGCTCGGGCAGCCCGCGCAGCTCGTCGCCCGGGACGACCGGCCCGTCGCCGCGCCCGCGCATGAGGACGCGCTCGGCCAGCCGGCCGGGCCCGGCGTCGAGGCGGCACACCGTCAGCGCGGACGCCGCGAAGAGCCCGGTGAAGCCGTCGGGGTGACCGGCCTCACCGGAAACGATCAGGCATCGCGCCCCGGCCTGGCGGAACACCGCGTCCAGGACCGCCAGGTTGGCCGCCATGAGGGCGCGGCCGCCGTCGGCCGGCCGCAGGAATCCGATCTGCCGCGCATCCACGTACGCGGCCGGGACGCCCTCGCCGATGACCTGCCGGAACACCTCGTATCCGACCGTGGACTTGCCGACGCCGGTCGCCCCGCACAGCCACAGCGTCGGCGTCGTGATCGCGGCACCGGCCCGCGGGGCGGGCGGCGCGGTCGGCTCCGGTGCCGCGGCGGGCCGGAGGCCGATGCGCTTGCGCACCGTGCGGGCGACCTCGGGCACCGTCAGCCCGTCGGTGTCGACGCACAGGTCGGCGAAGCCGGTGCGGTCGAGGGCCTCGGCCGCGGCGACGGCCCGGTCCACCAGTTCGGGACGCCACCCCCGGCCGACGAACCGCCGACGCAGCTCGTCCGCGCGCACGCGCAGGCGGCACAGGGTCACGTCCGCGCCCGGCATCGCGTCGGCGTACGCCCGGGCCTGCTCGGCGGTGTCGACGACCCCGGAAAGGATCAGGCACCGCGCCCCGGCCGCCCGGTGGTTCGGCCAGACCGCGCCCAGCGCGGCGGTCCGCACGCGGTGCTCGTCGTCGACGGGGTGGCACAGACCGATCTGATCGAGGTCGATGAACGCCGTCCGGACACCGCCGCGGGCGAGCCGGGAGAAGATCTCGAATGCCGCGCTCGACTTGCCGACACCGGGCGGACCGCACAACCACAACACCGGGACGCCGTTGCTCACCGCCGCGACCCTAATGAGCCGCCGCCCCCTCCCGCCACCGGATAACCGGCGTCTCGGCGAGCCCGGCCGTCAGCACCGCGAACCCGGCACACACCGGCCGAAACCGGACCATCGGGCGCGCCGGCCCTGCTCTCGGCGGGCGCTCGGGGGGCGATGAACCTCGTCCCAGGGGCTTGGAGCGGCGAAGCCGCAAGGGCCCACGGCGGCGATCCCGAGGGCCTGAGGGCGACCGGGATGACATAGCAAACCTTGGGATTAAGTTGCACTTTTAACCATCTACCCGGCAGATCGGGCGTCATAGGTTGAAATTTGAAAGGACGTTGTGCGCAGGCACAGCGGACGGGGTGACAGCACATGACAAGGAAGATCACGCGGCTCGCCGTCGTGGGCGTCGCGGCCGGATCCATGGCACTGGGCGTACCGACGGTGGCGATGGCCTCCGCCGCCTCGGTGTCAGAGCACGGCGTCGCGGCGCACTCCGTCAGCGTGAACGACGGCTGGCGCCACGACGGCTACAGGTTCGGCCACCACCGCTTCGGGTTCGGGCACCGCGACTTCGGATTCGGGCACCACCGCTTCGGATTCGACCACCGCTTCGGATTCGACCACCACGGCTTCGGGTTCGGGCACGGGCGCTTCGGGTTCCACGACGGCGGAGTGTTCTTCAAGAAGTCGTTCACGTGGTGACCGGAGCGAGGTAAGACCGCGCTGATACCGCGGCAGGACGCAAGCAAAGCTCGGCGAACGCCAAGCACAGCCAAATATTAGGAAAAGATCGCCGTCGGGCTTGGCGGCCGATCGCACTGACTTTCCGAGTATTCGGCCCACCATGGATACTCCTCATGCACCCGCCGCGCATCGCACGGCGGACGGGGGGCGACATACAGATGACGACGAGAATCCGGCGCATTGCCATCATGAGCGTCGCTGCGCCGGTCGTGGCTCTGGGAGCCCCGACGGCGGCACTCGCCGCACCCGTCTCGGCGACTCAGCACAGCGTCGGCGCGCAGGTCTCCGACCCGCACGACGGGTACCGGCACCACCGGTTCAACCACCATCGGCCCTTCTTCAAGCACCATCGCCACTTCTTCCACCACCGCCACCACTTCAGGTACGGCCACGGCGGCTTCCGGCACGGATACAGCGGGGTGTTGTTGACGAAGTCCGCGACGATCGCGGGCACCGGTGGCACGTTCAGCGTCAGCAGTACGGCGAGGTAGCACCGCACCGCCGACATATCGAGGGCCCGGCCGGCATGCACCGTCCGGGCCCTCGGCATGCCGGTCACCGGAACCCCAGATGACATAGCGAACCTTGGCGGCGAGTTGCACTTCTATCCACCTACCGGGCACATCCGACGAATATGGTCGGAAGTAGAACAAACAGTCAGAGCTGTGTACAGCACACAGCGACGGGGGTGAACAGGGAAATGACGAAGAAGGTTCAGCGATTCGCCGTCGCCGGGCTGGCGGCCGGTGCTCTGGCTGTGGGCGCACCGACGGCGGCCATGGCGAGCACCGCTGACACAGCGGCGTCGCAGCACTCGACTGTCAGCGCTCAGTCCGCGAGCACCGCCCACTCGACCAGCACCACCGGTGGCTGGGGCTGGGGTTGGGGCCCCTGGGGCGGCTGGGGCTGGGGCGGCTGGGGTTGGGGTGGAGGCTGGGGCTGGTGGTAGTCCCGTCACACCCTGGTCAGCCAGCCGATAGCAGCTGAGCAGCCAAGCCGAGGGCCCGGCCGGTGATCACACCGCTGGGCCCTCGCTCACGCCCGAGCCGACTCCCGGCCCGACCGTCACGGCGGCGCACCGCCCTCACCCCCTCCCAGGTCACCACCCACCCCCGGACACGAAGTAGAAGACACCGACATCTGCCAACACGGCATGCACGCGCAGGCTTCCAAGCCGCGCCCTCACCGCCACTGCGAGGGCATGCCACCACCGGATCACCAGGACCACAGCGTTGATGCGCGAACGCGGCATCCAGTCGGCGCCCTGCGCACGCAGCAGCGCGACCGACGAGGCTCCCCGTACCGATCAGACATTCAAGGGCCTGAATAGGCGCACGACGGCGAGCATGCGCCCGACACACTCTCCGTGAACAGAGCGAGACCATCTTGCGTCGGGGAGTTTCTATGGAGGCGTGCTCGACACCGCCCGCCTGATCACCCTTTCGCCGTCGTACGGCGTGCGTGTGACATCTGCCGGCAGAGGCGCGCCGCCCTGCCGCCGTCCCCGCATCCGGCGGGCCCACGACGGCATGCGGCACCGCCATGGACGCCACGGCCTTTTCCGTCGGTGTCACGCGACTGCCCGGAAAATGGCCGGCGGAGCGGAACAGCATTCGATTACGGTCGCCGCGTGCAGGTATTTCGGTGAACGCGTCGCAGCCCGCTACGACGAGACGTCGGCGGCGATGTTCGAGCCGCGGACGCTGGAGCCAGCGGTGGATTTCCTCGCCGGGCTCGCCGGGGGCGGCCGCGCCTTGGAACTGGGCATCGGGACGGGCCGTGTGGCACTGCCGCTGTCACGGCGGGGCGTTGCGGTGCACGGCATCGATCTGTCGCGGGCGATGGTGCGGCGGCTGCGCGCCAAGCCCGGCGGCGACGCGATCAGCGTGACGATCGGCGACTTCGCGACCGCTCGGGTCGACGGCGCGTTCTCGCTCGCCTACCTGGTCTACAACACCATCAACAACCTGACGACGCAGGCGGCGCAGGTCGCCTGTTTCCGCAACGTCGCCGCGCACCTGGAGCCGGGCGGGTGTTTCGTCATCGAGGTCGGCGTTCCGGAACTGCGGAAACTGCCGCCGGGACAGAACGTCGTGCCGTTCCAGGCGGGCCCGACGGGGTGGGCGTATGACGTTGACGACGTGGCCACGCAGTCGATGAGCTCGAACTACGCCGAGGTCGTCGACGGCCGCTGCGAGTTCACCTCGATCCCGTTCCGGTACGTGTGGCCCGCCGAGCTCGATCTGATGGCCGAACTGGCGGGCATGCGCCTGCGCGAACGCTGGGAGGACTGGACGCGCACGCCGTTCACCAGCGAGAGCACCAAGCACGTCTCCGTATGGGAGAAGCCCGCCGACTGACCGCCACCGCTCGGGCAAGCGGCCGCGCCGGAGCCGGACGCCGCTCCGGATCACCCCGCAGGCGCGGCCACCCGGGCCACGTCCGCCGGAAGCGTGATGGTCGACGCGGTCACCATCACCCCCTCCTAACTCACCGTCGTGACGAGGTACCGCAGTGTCACCGGCCGTTGGGGCATTCGGTGTCAGGAGGCGGCCGGGATCCAGTTGCCGTGGAAACCGGACGGGACGCGGACGGTCAGGTGGACGAGCCCGACGGTCTCCAGGGTCTGCGCGTCGATGAGGGCCAGATCGCTGCGGCCGGTCGCGAGGTCGTGGACGTACCCCATGAGCACGCCCTCGTCCTCGTCCGCGTCGTCGGACGCCGGGACGAAGACGAACTCCCCGGCGGCGCGGCCGGGGCCGAACCGGTGCACGTCGGTCGCGCCCGTGGCCAGGTCGTGTTTGAACAGCACGTCGGGGTCGACGTCGAGGAGCAGTTCGCGTCCGGCGCCGGTGTCGGCGCCGACCGAATAGCCGTAGCGGTGGCGCCGCCCCACCAGGCGTTCGTCCGCGCGCGGGAACTCCTGCGGGCGGTCGTCCACGACATCCTGTGCGACGGTGCCCGAGGCCGGGTCGATGCGCCAACGCTCCAGGACGGCGACGCCCTCGCCCGCCACCGCCCCGCCGGCGAACATCTTCGGGTGCCGGATGACGTCGACGACGATGACGTCGCCGTCCTCGTAGGCGTTGAGCTGGTGGAACACGAAGCACGGCGCGATCTCGAACCAGCGGACGCCGCCGGACCCGGCGTCGCGCGGCAGCACCCCCACGCGGGCCGGGTAGTCCGGGTTCCAGGAGTAGGGGACGCCGAGGCGGGAGGTGTAGCGCGACCCCAGCCACGCGGCGCGGGCGACGACCGGCTCGGGGATGGGCGTGCGGCCGACCATGCGCGACAGCAGGGAGCGTCCGGGGCGCGCCAGCCAGCGCGGCATGCCGCGGGTGGCCAGGCGCGGGTCGAAGGTGACCGGCAGGTCGAACAGGATCACGTGGCGGTCGGTGAGGGCGAAGTCGTGCATCATCGGGCTGCCGCCCACCTCGACGTCCACGATGCGGCGGATCCGCCCGGACGCGGTGAGCACCGAGTACTGCACCCGGTTGCCCCAGCCGAAGAAGTAGGAGACGGCGTGCAGCTCGCCGGTGTCCGGGTCGCGGTGCGGGTGGGCGGTGTAGCCGCCGGGCAGGGTGCCGTCGAAGTCGCAGGCGCCGACGGTCTCCAGCTCGTCGGTCAGCTCGTAGGGGCGGGTGCCCCCTTCCACCAGGGCGAGGGTCCTGCCCGCGTGGCCGAGGACGTTGGTGTTGACGGCGAATTCCATGCCCGCGTGGGCGCGTCCGGCCCTGGGCCGTTCGCCGAGGGCGCGGGAGACGCTCGCGGTGCGGACCCACCGGTTGCGGTACCACTCGGCGCGCCCGTCGCGCAGCCGCACGCCGTGCACCATGCCGTCGCCGGTGAACAGGTGGTCGGTCTCCGGATCGAATCCGTCGATCGGGTTGGGGCCGATGCGCACGTAGCGGCCGTCGAGGTACTCGGGGACGGTTCCGGTCACGGACAGGTCGACGATCGTGTGCTCGGTGCGGACGGGGGTGTAGCCGCGCTCGGTCGCGGTGGCGGTCATCGGGGCACCTCCCGATCGTTATAACGAGGTAATGTGAGCTATAACGTCGTTATGATGAAGGTGTCAACCAACGGGGCGCGGGGCCGGGACGTCCGGCCGGTGCGGACGCGGCTGCTGGAGGCGGCGGCGCGACTGCTGGCCGACGAGGGTCCGAGGGCGCTGACGACGCGCCGGCTGGCCTCGGAGGTGGGCGCGTCGACGATGGTCGTCTACCACCATTTCGGGGGCATGCCGGAACTGGTGCACGCGGTGATCGCCGAGGGGTTCGCGCGGCTGGCCGAGCGCATGGCGGCGGTCCCCCGCACCGACGACCCGGTGACCGACCTCGGCCGCCTGGCGCTGGCGTACCGGGCCAACGCCCGCGCCAACCCCCACCTGTACGCGGTCATGTTCGGCGGCGTCCCGCCGGGCGGGCAGGCGCCGCCCGCCGCGGAGCCGGTCGCGTCCGGCGCCGCGTTCGGCGCGGCGGCCGAGGCCGCCGCCCGCGCCATGGACGCGGGACGGCTGCGCCGCGACGACCCCGAGCACGTCTCGGCACAGGTGTGGAGCGCGGTGCACGGGCTCGTCATGCTGGAGCTGGCGGGGCAGCTCGCCGGGCGAGCCGAGAGCGTGCTCATCTCGCTGCTGGTCAACCTGAGCGTCGGCCTGGGGGACGCCCCCGATGCCGCCGCCCGCTCGCTACGGGCCGCCCTTGACGCGCCCGCCCCTTGATCCGGCAGGCCCCCGCCGGCATGTGATGATCTTGCGTAACCCAGGTGCAGAAAACCGGGCGAATGACCCACCATGGAGGTGTGACGGGGATGCACGGAATGAGCGATCAGCCGTTGCTGCGGCTGGGCGCTCAGATGGCCGAGGTCGAGGCGCTGTACGCGTGCGTGCTCAACGCCTCCGACCAGCACACCGAACAGCGCGCCCTGCGGGAGCTCGCGGGGGCGGGCGCCCGGCTCGCCGACCTGGCGGACGCCGCGGCGGGCCCGCCCGACGGCGGCCGCAAGACGGCGACGGGTGCCGTGGCGGCACGCGCCCCGAAGCGGCCGGTCCGCATCCGCATCGCCTGCTCCGCCCCGGCGCCGCCGCGCCGGAGCAAGCTGCAGCGCCGCATCTCGGGGGCGCGGCGCACCGTCGACTGGATCGTCTCGCGCACCGGCGGCTGACCGCCCTTTCGGTGGCGCCGAAGAGCCGTCTGCTCGGTCGAGACCCGGTAAGGGGCTTGGGCGCATGAACGATGTGCCGTGGCTTTGTCCACGGCGGTGCGCGCGGAGCCTACGGAGATGCCGGCGCCTGGCCGGGATCAACTCCCCCGTCCCAGCTTCCGCGGAAGGGCCCATGACATGGGAAGGAACGCCGCACCACGCCGCGAGCGGTCCGGTCCGCTTCCGCATCGTCCGCCCGGCCTTGCGGGACTGTCCGCGCCTCCGCCGCGACCGCGCCTGAGCGGTCGCCTTCGCGCGGAGGCGATGCATGAACACCGCCGCGCGAGGTATCTCCCGTCCGGGAGGTGGTCGGCATGGGCGGCGGTGAGGTCCGCGACGGGGTTCCGCTCACCAACCTCGACCAGCCTCTGTTCGAGGGGGCGGAGGCGACCAAGCGCGACCTGGTCGACTACCTGGACGCCATCGGGGAGCGGTTCGTGGCGCACCTGGCGGATCGGCCGCTGTCGGTCGTGCGGGTGCTGCGCGGCCAGGCCCCGTTCATGCAGAAGAACCTGCCGAAATACACCCCGCCGTGGGTGCCGGGGATACGGCTGTGGGCGGAGTCGTCCAGGCGCGAGGTGACGTACGCGCTGTGCAACGACCGCCGTACGCTGCTGTGGTTCGCCAATCAGCGCGCCGTGGAATACCACCTGCCTTTGGTGCGCGTCGGGCATTGGGACGAGCCCACGCATCTGGTGCTCGACATCGACCCGCCGGACGGGGACTCGTTCGGCCTGGCCGTCCGCACCGCTCGTCTCGTCCGGCAGGCGCTGGCCGACTCCGGCCTGGCGGGAGCGGTGAAGACGAGCGGTTCCAAGGGCGTGCACGTGTTCGTGCCGGTGGCGCGGGCGACGGTGGAGGAGGCCGCGGCCGCGACCCGCGCGCTGGCCGCGCGCGCCGAACGGCTCGACCCCGCGCTGGCCACGACGGCGTTCATCCGCGAGGACCGTGCGGGCAAGGTGTTCATCGACTCCACCCGCGCCGGCGCGGCGACCGTCGCGGCCGCCTACAGCCCGCGTGTCCGTCCGCACGCACCGGTGTCGTTCCCCGTGCCGTGGGACGAACTGGGCGACGTCGCCCCCGGCGATTTCACGCTGCGCACGGCCGCGCCTCTGGTCGCCGACCGGGACCCGTGGACGCGGCTGATGCCCGCGCCGCAACCGCTCGGCGCCGACCTGGTGGAGGAGGGCCGCGCCATCCCGGTGGCCCGCGTGCAGGCCATGCACGAGGGGAAGCGCCGCGCCCGCGCCCGCCGCGCCGCCGAACAGTAGCGGCGACCGCCGATGCGCGAACATCCACCGAGACGTCCCCGCACCGGCTCAGGCCCGCACCGCCACCGGACGCCTGCATGGTCGGTCAGGTCGTCGTGAAGGTGGATGCGTCGTCGGCGGCGTCGCGGTAGCCGTCGGCCTGGAGCGTGAACAGGCGGGCGTAGGTGCCGTTCCGGTCGAGCAGCTGGTCGTGGGTGCCCCGCTCGATGACCGTGCCGCCGTCCAGCACCACGATCGTGGACGCGTCGCGGACGGTGCTGAGCCGGTGCGTGATCAGCAGGCTGGTGCGGCCGGTGCGGTGGTCGCGCAGGTTCCGGTGCACCTCGTGCTCGGCCTCGGCGTCCAGGCCGGAGCTGGGCTCGTCCAGGATGAGCAGGTCGGTGTCGTCGCGCAGCAGGGCGCGGGCGATGGCCACGCGCTGCCACTGGCCGCCCGACAGCAGCACCCCGGTGCCCGGGTCCTCCCACAGCGGCGACTCGAACGTCCGCGACAGCATCGTGTCGTAGCCGCGCGGCAGCGCGGCCAGGGCGTCGTGGCATCCGGCGCGGCGGGCGGCGGCCTCGATGCGGGCGCGGTCGTCCAGCGCGGCCAGGTCGCCGACGCCGATGTTGTCGGCGGCGCTCAGCTCGTAGGCCATGAAGTCCTGGAAGACGGTGCCGATGCGGCGGCGCAGCTCCTCGACGGGCAGGTCCCGCAGGTCCACGCCGTCCCACAGGATGGCGCCGCGGGTCGGGTCGTACAGGCGGCACAGCAGTTTGACCAGGGTGCTCTTGCCGCCGCCGTTGGGCCCGACGAGCGCGGTGGCCTCCCCGGCGGGGATGGTGAGGGTGACGCCGCGCAGCACCCACGGCAGGTCGTCGCCGTAGCGGAACCACACGTCGCGCAGCTCGATGCCCTCGCGCAGCCGGGGGACCGCGCGGGGGCGGGACGGCGCGGGCAGGTCGGGCCCGGCGTCGACGACGTGCCGGTAGTGCCCGAACAGCAGCATGGCCTCGTGCAGCCGGCCCGCGCTGCTGGTCACGATGGTCAGGCCGTCCTGGACGCCCGCGACGGCGGCGACGAACACCGACACGTCGCCGATGGTGAGCCGTCCGGCGCGGGCCGCGTGCACCGCCCACACCAGCCCGCCGGCGGCGACCAGGGCGCCCAGCAGCCCGTGCGCCCCCTGGACGAGCAGCTCGCGGCGGCCCATGCGGCGCCGGGCGGCGTTGATCCAGCGCAGTTCGGCGAGCATGCGGCCGCCGAACAGGGCGCCGAGCCCGTACAGCCGCACCTCCTTGGCGGCGCCGAGGCTGGTGAGCAGCTGCGAGTAGAACAGCTCGCGGCGGGTGGCGTGGCCCAGGTCGGCCAGCATGCGCGCCCGGAAGCGGCTCAGCCGGATCTGCCCGTGCAGCGCGACGGCGCCCGTCGCCGCGACCAGCACCAGCATCCACGGGCTCAGCACGGCGAGGGTGGCGAGGAACCCGGTGACCATCAGCAGGCCCTGGACGCCGTCGAGGCCGCCGTCGACCACCTCGGACGGGCCGGTCGGGCCCGTGTCGGCGGCCAGCGACAGCCGGTCGTGGAAGTGCGGGTCCTCGAACCGGCGCAGGCCGGGCATGGCGGCGACGGCCTTGTAGAGGCGGGCGCGCGCCGTCAGGTCGATGGCCCGTCCCAGCTCGCCCTCGACGTACCGCAGCAGCTGGGGCACCAGCGCGGCGGCCACCCCCGCCGCGCCCAGCGCCAGGACCGGGACCAGCAGCGGCGATCCGGGGACGGCGAGCCGGTCGAGCACCACCTTGGTCAGCCAGGCGACCAGCACCGGCAGGGCGCTGGCCACCACGGCGAGGGCGACGCGCGCCAGCAGCCGGGCGGGGCCCGACGCCCAGGCCAGCCCGACCGCCGACGCCAGGTGGCGCGGGGCCGCCCGGTCGCGGGTCATGCGGACGCCAGGTCGGGGATGCGGTCGGGCAGCGCGTAGCTGGCGACCATCACGTCGTCGCGCAGCACGCCGTACGCGGGCAGCGCGCCCACCCCGAAGGCGCGCACCAGCGGTCCCCCCTCCTCGCTCTCGGTGAGCACCCGCGCCACCGGAGCGAGCCGTTCGCACAGCTCGCCGACCCCGGCGGAGGCGCCCAGCACCACGGCCAGGACCTGGTCGCGGCCGCCGGGCGCCGCCTGCGCGCGCTCCAGGAACCCGGGCACGCTGTCCTCGCACAGCGGGCAGCCGGGCGCCAGGAAGCCGATGAGGGTCGTGCCGGTCAGGTCGTCCCGCGTCACCAGGCCGCCGTCGGCGGCGGTCACCGCGAACTCGCCGACGCGGGTGCCGGGCGCGACGTCCAGCGGCGCGGGCTCCGCCGGCCCGCGCGGGCGCCCGTCGGCCAGCAGCCGGGTGTGCTCGCCGAGCCGGCGGATGACGGCCAGCAGCAGCACCATGTTGACCAGGCACAGCGCGCCGACGGTGGTCACCGCGGCCGTCGCGTACGACATGCGGCCTCCTCACGGAAACGTCGCGGCTATCGGGACGGCGGCCCGGACCGGACGGGCCGCACCAGGAACACCAGCTCCTCCAGGTCGATCAGCAGCAGCGCGGCCGCCGCGCCGGCGATCACGGTGAGGGCGAGGGTCTGCCCCGGCGGCGGCGGTCCGGCCGCGGCGGCCAGGACGGCGCCCGCCGCCGCGACCAGCAGCAGGATCACGTTGCGCACCAGGTGGACGGCGCCGGGCGGGCGCCGTCCCGCGCCGAAGCAGCGGCACGGCACCCGGACCCGGTTGCGCACCATCCGGGCGACGGCGACGGTGAACACCGCCATCAGCAGCGTCGCCGCCGCCGTCGCCGCGACGGCGAGCGCCGGGACCGCCGCGGCGACCGCCGTCGCCGCCTCGGCGGTCACCATCACCGCCGCCAGGGGTCCCGCGGCGCGCCGCGGGACCCCGGCGCCGGTCGACAGCCAGCGGCGGAAGTCCGCGTAGGCGGCCCGGCCGGAGAGCTTGGCGGCCGCCGAGAACGCGAACGTCACCGCGACGACCGCCTGCGCGCCCGCCGCCAGGTAGGACGGCACGTCGCTAGTAGCCGATCTGCGTCACCTCTCCCCGTGTGAACGGCCCGCCGCGCATCAGCAGCTCGGCCATGTGGTCGCCGAGGTCGAGGCCCAGGTCGTGCTGCATCCACATGAACTGGCCCGCCGGGTTGACCTCCAGGAAGACGTGCTCCCCTTCGGGCGTGACGATGAAGTCCACGGCGGCGTACACCGCGCGCAGCTCGGTCAGCAGCTCCTGGGTCTTCTTGACGACGTCCTCGGGCAGCGGGCGGTAGTCGCCGTAGGGCAGCGAGCCGACCTCGCCCGAGGCGCCCCGCCAGTCCACCGCCGTCCGGTCGTCCCGCTGCGAGTCGATCACGACCGGGAAGTAGGTGTTCCCGAGCACGGTCAACCGCACCTCGTAGGCCTTGTCGACGTACTCCTGGAACATGCACATGGTGTGGCCGACCCGGTCGAGATGCTCGTGGATCTCGTCGCCGACCACGGCGGTGAGCAGCCCGCCGGGGAACGCGCCCGGATAGTGGATCACCCCGCCGATCTGCGACTTGTACACGATCGGCCGTTCGGAGCGTTCCACCAGCGCGGCGACCTCCGCCGGGTCGTTGGTCAGCAGGGTGCGCGGCGTGCGCAGCCCCACCCGCCGGGCCAGTTCCAGCTGGTACGGCTTGAGCTCGCCGACCGCGTCGATGTCGGGCCGGTTCACCCACAGGCAGTCGGTGGCGCGCAGGATGCCGCCGATGGCCTGCATGGCCTCCTTGCGGGCGAACAGCCGCTCCGGTTCGCCCATCTCCGGGTCGAACTGGAACGCGGTCGGACGGCGGTACCACACCGACGTCAGCCGGTCCAGGTCGACCTCGCGGTCGCCGTGCCGCATGATGCGGCGGCGGCCGTCGAAGTCGGAGGTGGTGAACGTCAGCCGGCGCGGGAAGTAGCTGAGGTCGACGCGGACGACCTCGGCTCCCCGGGCCGACAGGGTCTGGATCACCGGGTCGACCGTGGGGTCGAACTCTTGGGTCAGAATGAGGACCCGGGGGGCCGTCGACGTCATGAGCAGGTGTCGTCCCTGCACTTGTCGCTGCCCTGGTAGCAGCTGGTGTTGGTGTTGGTGGCGACGCCGGCGGTGATCGAGCCGGGCGGGAAGACCCAGGTCTGGGTCTCCTCGTCGTAGTGGCCCTCCTCCGGCTTGGCCGGGTAGCCGTCCCAGTGCGAGTACAGGTAGGCCAGCGGCTGCTTGCGCGGGTCGACCGGCGGCCGCGGTTCGATGCGGTGCCCTTCGATGAAGGACAGAGCCGTCTGCAGCGGCTCCCTGGTGAGGGTGTGGGACATCAGTGACTTCCCTTCCCCGCCGGGGTCTCCGGCGGACGTTCCGGGGACGACGGAGGTGACGGCGGGCCGCCGGAGCCCGGGGCGCCCGCGCCGGGCCGCGCCGGCTCCTCGCCGGGCGGCGGCCCGGCGAAGGGCTCGGTGATCCCGGCGATCCCGGTCACCTCTCCGGAGAACCGCCAGACCAGCTCGACCTCGTCGTAGTGCCCGGCGGTGAACGCCAGGTCGTGCTCCGGCTCGTCCTCGCCGGCCTGCTGGTACAGGTAGCCGAGGGGCGCGCCGGGGGCCAGCCGCCGCTGCTCGCGCAGCCGCGCGGGGACACCGCGTACGATGAGCGAGCCGTCCTGCAGTTCCGGTGGATCGAAACGCAGGAACGCCGGCGGATCGGTGGGCCTGGAGTCCGTCGGACCAGCGTTTTCGATCACGGCTGCAGCATCGCCGATCGGCGCTTTCGCTCCGCTCTCAGTTCGCTCTCAGCCCGCCGGCACGCGAACCCCCCAGGTCGAAGGTGTGATACGGGGCGGGTCAGGCGGGCATGCCGAGGAGGGCGCGGCGGCTCGTCCGGTCGCCGCCGCGGTCGGCGGCGGCCAGGCCCATGCGCAGCACGCGGCGGCGCTCGTCGTCGCGGCCGAGCCGGGTCAGGAACGGCAGCGCGGCGCCGGCCAGCGCCACCGTCAGGTCGTCGTGGCCGTGCTCCCACGCCTGCTCCAGCGCCGCGCGCACCGCGTCGGCCTCGGCGTCGTACCAGGCGTCGGGGCATTCCGGCAGCGGAACGCGGTGGCCGGCCGCGCGTGCCGGTCCGGCGGTGCGCGCGGACGTGCCGAACAACCGGGCCCCGATCTCCTCGAGCAGGTACAGCCATCCGCCGAGCATCCGCCGCACGGCCGCGTCCCGCGCCGGGCGCGGCTCGGTGGCGCGGACGCGTTCGGCGGCGTAGAGCCGCAGCAGGTCGCAGCGGCCGTAGCGGGGCTGCCCGGCGGCGTCGTCCCCGAGCGGGTCGAGCAGGCCCGCGTCGGCGAGCGTCTCCAGGTGCGCCGTCGCCGTGTGCACCGGGACGTCGAGCAGGGCGGCGGCCGTCCACGCGGCGAAGTCGGGCGTGCGCAGCAGGCCGAGCAGCCGGAACGCGCGGCGCGGCGCCGCGTCCAGGGCACAGTACGCGGCGTCCAGGCCGGGGCGGACGGCCAGCCCGTGCACCTCCAGCCCGTCCAGCCTGCGGTCCTCGTCGCGCAGGGCGGCGGCCAGCCGGGCGGGGCTCAGCGCGGGCCGGGCCGCCAGGCGCACCCCGGCGACGCGCACGGCCAGCGGGATGCGGTCGCAGAACCGGACGATCCGCGCCGCCGCCGGGTCGTCGGCCAGGCCGTCGCGGCCGCTGACCCGGCCGAGCAGCCGGACCGCGTCCGGCCCGTCCAGGCCGGTCAGCCGGATCTGGCGGGCCCCGGCGAGACCGCCGAGGAAGGTGCGTCCGGTGACCAGCACGGCGGAGCCGGACGACCCGGGGATCAGCGGGCGCACCTGGGCCTCGTCCACGGCGTCGTCGAGGATCACCTGGACGCCGCGGTCGGCCGTCAGCGACCGGTAGAGCGCGGCGCGGTCGTCGAGCGCGGCGGGAATGGCGGCGGCGTCGGCCCCGAGGACGCGCAGGAACCGGCCGAGGACGTCGCACGGGTCGGCGGGGCGGCCGTCCGGGCCGCGCAGCACGGCGTACAGCTGCCCGCCGGGGAACAGCGCGGCCGTGCGGTGCGCGACGTGCACGGCCAGCGCGGTCTTGCCGATTCCGGGCATCCCGGTGATCACGAAGACGAGGGGGCCGCGCCGGGCGGTCAGCATCGGCTCGCTGATCGCGGCGGCCTCCGCGGCGCGGCCGGTGAAGTCCGGCACGTCCGGCGGGAGCTGCCGGGGCACGGGCCGCAGGCGCCCGCCGCCCCGCAGCGCGGCCGCATGGGCGCTGCGGATCTCCGCGGACGGGGCGATGCCCAGCTCGTCGGCCAGCCGCCGCCGCACCCGCTCGACCTGGCGCAGGGCCTCGGCGGGCCGTCCGGCCGTCGTCAGCAGCCGGACGAGCGCGGCCTGCAGCGGCTCGTCGTAGGGCGCGGCCGCGGCGACCTCCCGCACCAGCGGCACGGCCTCGGCCTGGCGGCCCAGCCGGCACGCCAGGTCGGCGAGGGCCGCCGCGCAGTCGACCCGCGCCTGCTCGACCGCCCAGACGACGGGGTCGGCGTCCAACCCTTCGGACCGGCCGCCCAGCACCGGCCCGCGCCACTCGCCGAGCGCGGCGGCCAGCAGCGACAGGCGCCGCCGCGGGTCGGCCGCCGTCTCGCTCTCCCGCACCCGCCGGGTGAACCGGGCGATGTCGACGGCGTCGTCCGGGACGGCGAGCCGGTATCCGGCCCCGGTGTGCTCCAGGCTGCAGGCCGTCCCCGCGACATCGCGCAGCCACCGCCGGAGCCGGTGCGCGGCGCACTGCAGCCCGCGCCGGGTCCCCTTGTCGGCTCCCCAGGCCAGCGTCAGCAGCCGCTCCTCGCCGACGACCTCGCCCGGGGTGAGCGTCAGCACGCCGAGCAGGGCGCGCACGCTCGGCCCCGGCAGCGGGACGGGCCGGCCTTCGCTGCGGACCACCAGATCGCCCAGGACGAGGATCTCCACCACGGCGCGCCTCTCGCCGACCCCGGTCGGGGTGCCCTGCTGGGACCGTCACCTTCGCCGATCAGGCGCGGTTCACGATCATGATGAAGGTAGATTGGTTCGCTCACCCGGGCAAGACCGCGCCGCCGGAAAGGTCCATCGGCGCGGCGGCCCGCGCTCTTTTCCGCGGCACGGCATTTTGATCTTGGCCTGCGGCGCCGCACCGTCCGGCCCCCTCGACCGGATGTGGCCCGTAACCGCTTTCGGCCATTTCCTGCGGCAGAAGATGCGTTCGCCGACCAGCTCTGGTCAGGGGGTCCACACCATGGTGCGCTGATGGACGCGGCGGCCTTGGTAGCGCAGGCCCGGGATGACGGGCGCCGGGCCGTGTTCGACGAAGCCCTTCCGTCTGAAGAAGCGGACGGCGCGGGTGTTCTCGGCCACGGTCTGCAGGTGGCAGCCTCCGGCGCCGTGTCCGGAGACGCGCTCCAGCCAGTGGTCCATGAGGCGGTCGGCGGCACCGGTGCCGCGGGCCTCGGGGATCACGTTGATGTGCAGGTGCGCGGGCCATCGGGCGTCGTGGAAGTCGCCGGCGACCGGTGTCCGCCGCGCCGCGGCCCATGCCAGGTCGGCGAGGCTGCGGGCGAAGAACCGCGCCGACCGCGGGCGCAGGAACGGGCGGTACCGCCTGATGGCCCCTTCCACGCGGGCGACCTCGCTGGGGAACGCCGCGCTGTCCAGGCAGCCGGCCAGGTAGCCGACGACGCGGCCGTGCCGGATCGCCAGGAACAGCGAGCCGGGCTCCAGGTCCATGTACGGCTTGAGGTAGACCGCCGCCTCGGATTCGTCGTGGCCCCACAGCGAACCGCTGGGTGAGCCGGCCGCGGCGCGCGCGTACAGGGCGTGCAGTTCCGGCCGGTCCCGTTCGGTGAACGTCCGGATCGTCACCATCCCCGCCTCCGCCCTCTCCCGGCTCGCGCAGCGGCTTCGACCATAGCCGCCGAGCCCCGGTGACCTGCACATTCGCGACATGGCGCCCGAATGCGCAAGCCGCCGCGCGTCCTCGGCGAGGGCGCGCGGCGGCCGTGCTGCCGGGTCAGGCGGTCTCGCAGGTGAAGCCGTTCAGGGTGAAGGCGCCGGGCTCGGCGGGGTCGCCGGTGTGGGTGGCCTGGAAGCCGATGTCGATCGACCCCTGGGCGGGGATGGCGGCGTTGTACGACACGTTGGTGGCGGTGACGCGGCCGGAGGCCGGGGAGTAGGTCGCGCCCCACCCGGAGGTGATGGTCTGGCCCGCGGGCAGGGTGAAGGCCAGGGACCAGCCGTTGACGGCCGTGTCGCCCGTATTGGTGATCTTGATGTTGGCGACCAGGCCGTCGTTCCAGGCGTTGACGGTGTAGGCGACGCGGCAGGCGCCCATGCCGCCCTCGGCCGTGGTGAACGTCGCGGTCGGCGACGGCGCGGACCGGTTGCCCGCGAAGTCGCGGGCCCGCACGTACACCTCGTAGCGGGTGGCGGGGGTGAGGCCGGTGAGGGTGACGGAGGCGGTGGCGGTCTGCCCGAGGAGGGTGCCGTCGGCCCGGTGGACGTCGTAACCGGCCAGGCCGGAGCCGCCGGTGTCGGTGGAGGCGGACCAGGTCAGCGTGGCGCTGGTCGCGGTGATGTCGGACGCGGTCGGGGCGCCGGGCGCGGTGGGCGCCGTGGTGTCCGGGTTCTCGCCGCTGTAGACCGTGGCCTCGCGGGCCGTCGCCCGGATGCCGTCGGCGCCGTTGAAGATCCGCTGGCCCCAGCCGGTGAGCTGCGACGGGTCGAAGTTCGCCACCATGTCGAGGTATTCGACGCCGCCGCCGTTGCCGCTCCACGACCAGCCGATGTAGCCGACGCCGCGCGCCTGGGCCTCGGCCATGACGGTGTCCTCGTCCGGGTCGCCGTCGGAGTGGTCGAACCCGAACTCGCCGATCACCAGCGGCAGCCCGGCGGTGCGGAACCGGGCGAGGTAGTCGGTGATCTCGGCGGCCGTGTCGAACACCCCGTACATGTGGACCGAGAAGACGGTGTTGCGGTCGGGGTCGGCGGCGAAGACGGTCCGGGCGTTGTCGCGCATGGTGAACTGCCAGTCCTGGCCCCAGTTCGGCGCGTCCACCATGAGCAGGTGGTCGAAACCGGCGTCGCGCAGCCGCTGGATGGCGTTGGACGTGGCGGTCGTCCAGTCCGGTGTCACGGGGTTGTTGCCGACGGGTTCGTTGCCGATGTTGATGACGATGTAGTCCTCCTGGCCGACCAGCACTTCGCGCAGGCTCAGCCAGTAGTCGACGGCCTGGTCGAGGGTGCGGGCGCCGTCCTGCTCGCCGTAGCCGGTGGTGTCGTGGTTCTCCAGGACGCAGATGAGCCGGTTCTGCTTGCACAGTTCGATGACGTTGGCGACGTCGGACGGCCCGTTGGCGGTCCAGCGCCCGCCGCTGAGCACCACCCGCACGGTGTTGGCGCCCAGTGCCTTGATGTCGGCGAAGGCGCGGGTCTGCGAGGTGTACCAGGTGTGGGCGTGGCTGACGCCGCGCATGATGAACCGGTTGCCGTTGGACTCGGCGATGTCCGTTCCGCTGACATGCAGCCCCGCTGCCGCGCGGGCGGGGGCGGCGGTCACGAGCGTCGAGGCGAGCAGCGACGCCAGGGCCGCCGCCACCGCGACGGCCCAGGACCGGAGGGAGGGTTTCATCCGGATGTCCTCCTTGCGGAGTCGGGGTGCAGATGAACGCGCCACAGGCCGGGTCCACCCGCCGACGGCCAGAGCACCCACGAAGCTAGGCACGCGCCGCACCGCCGTACAGTGCCGACGGCGCGCGGTCTCGGGCAGGCGCGCGCCGCCCACCCGTCGCAGGCCGGTTGAGCAGAGGGAACACGCCCGCGGCCGGGGCCGGGCGGCCGCGGCGCGCGGTGAACGTTTCATTCGGCGGCGGCCGGCCGACCCCGCCCGGTCCGGTCAGCCGCTGATCTTGCGGCGGAGGGCGGTGAGGCGGTCCTTGGTGGCGGGCAGGGTCAGCGACCACATCTGGTCGCGGGTCTCGTCCTCGAGCACCTGGTCGTGGCCGCGTCCGTCGCCGGCGCGCCGCAGCGACGCCTTGGTGCGGCGCAGCAGCTCGGGGTCGACGTCGCGGGCGCCCGCGGCGAGGGCCTGCGCGGCGGGGAGCAGTTCGGCGTCGGGGACGCAGCGGTACGCCAGCCCGGCGGCGACGGCGGCGGGGCCGTCGAGGCGGTCGCCGAACAGCACCATCGCGGCGGCGGTCTGCGGCCCGACCAGCCGGTGCAGCATCCAGGTGTGCCCGCCGCCGGGGTGCAGGCCGATCTTCAGGAAGCGGGTGTCGAACCAGGCCGACTCGGCCGCGATCCGCACGTCGCAGGCCAGCGCGAGGTTGAGCCCGGCGCCGACGGCCGGTCCGTTGACCGCCGCGATGGTCGGCAGCGGCGAGCGGGCCACCCGCAGGAAGCCCTGGTAGACGGTGGTGACGCCGGACGTGTCGCCGTCGGCGGCGGCGAGCAGGTCGGCCAGGTCGGCGCCGGCGCAGAAGGCCGGGCCCGCGCCGGTGACCACCACGGCGGCGGTCGTGCCGTCCGCCTCCAGCCGGTCGAACGCTGCGGTGATCTCGCCGACCAGGGCGCCGGAGATGATGTTGCGGCGGTCGGGGTCGTTCAGCGTCAGCGTGGCCACGCCGCGCTCGACGGCCACGTCCAGCAGCGCGGTCACCGGGGCGTCTCCAGACTGCTCATGCGCCGATCCTCTCATCACCGCCGGGCGCCCGCCGAACCGGGTTCTAGCCGGGTTTGCGGCCGACCCCGGCGTAGCACCACTGGCGGTCGGCGTCGGGCGGGAGGGTCGTGCCGGGGTCGGGACGCCACTTCGACAGCGTGGTCAGGCCCGGCTCGACCAGCTCGAAGTCGCCGAACATGCGCAGGACGTCGGCGCGGCCGCGGAGGGTGATCTGGGAGCTGGCCGTGTCGTAGGCCGCGGCGGCGTCGCGGATCCGGCCGCCGCTGTCGAAGTCGTCGGTCACGTGCGAGATGGCCAGGTAGCTGCCGGGGGCCATGGCGGCGCGCAGGGAGGCGGCGATGCCCTGCGGGTCGTCGGCGTCGTCGATGAAGTGCAGCACCGCGAACATCAGCACGGCCACCGGGCGGTCGATGTCGACGAGCTTGCGCAGCTCGGGGTCGTCCAGGATGTCGTCGGGGCGGCGGGCGTCGCCCTGGATGACGGCCACGCCGGGCCGTCCGGCGAGCAGCGCGCGCCCGTGGGTCAGCACGACGGGGTCGATGTCCACGTACACGATGCGCGAGTCGGGGGCGACCTGGTGGGCGATCTCGTGCACGTTGCCCTGGGTGGGCAGCCCGGAGCCGATGTCGATGAACTGGCGGACGCCGGACGCGGCGAGGAACCGCACCGCGCGCCGCAGGAAGGCGCGGTTCTCGCGCGCCATGTACGGCGTGTCCGGTGCGCGGCGGACGACCTCGTGCACGGCCTCCCGGTCGACGGCGTAGTTGTCTTTGCCGCCGAGGAGGTAGTCGTACATGCGGGGGACGTTCGGCGTCCGCGGATCGACCGTGTTCAGTGTCCTCTCCTGGCCTGCATGACGGGCTTTGCGGAAATACCGACATTCATCGCGATATGCCTGAGATCATGAAAGCATAGCGATTCATCCTGGAGATACCGAACGCGACCCCGACGTGGAGTGCCATGCGACCAGGTGACGGCAGTGTTCTCGCGCAGATTCCGGGGCCGGACGGCGACGGCGCCGAGGCCATCGTGGCGGCGGGCGGGCTGCACAACTACCAGCTGAAACTGCACGCCGAATACGGGCCCGTGGTGCGGTTCCCGCTGCCCGGCGTGGACCGGGCGGTGTCGGTGGCCGACCCGGTGCTGCTGGAGGCCACCGCCAAGATCAACAAGCGTCCGGACAAGCTGTTCGAGTTCCTGGCGCCGCTGCAGGAGTCGGGCAACCTGCAGACCATCCCGGCCGACGAGCACATCCCGTGGCGCCGGGTGATGCTGTCGGTGCTGGCCGGGCGCCCGTCGCACGAGGCGCACTTCGCGCGGTTCACCGCGCTGGCGACCGAGCTGGCCGACCGGTGGGCCGAGCGCGCCGCAGGCGGCCCGATCGCGCTGCAGCACGACCTCGCCGAGCTGTCGCTGCGCATGATCTGCCACTACGCGCTGGGCAGCGGCCTGGCCGACGACGAGACCGCCGGACGGGTCGTGTCGGCGTTCGAGACCGTGCTGACCGAGTATCTGGAGCGCCAGTACCAGGGTGACGAGAAGGACCGCAGGCGCGCCGACGAGGCGCTGGCCTACCTGCGCTCCGTCGTCGACCAGGTGCTCGAGGCGCACCGCGCCCGCGGCGGCGCTGACGGCGCGCCCGAGCGCAGCGACCTGGTGGCGGCGCTGTCGGCGGCGGGCCAGCCACCCGCGCGCATCCGCGACACCGTGCTGATGACGATGCTGGCCGCCCATCACACCACCGGCGTCGCGATCTCCTGGACGCTGTACCTGCTGGGGCGGCACCCGGACGCGGCCGAGCGGGTGGCCGAGGAGGTCGACCGGGTGCTCGGCGACCGGGCCGTCCCCGAGTACGCCGACCTCAAGCGGCTGACGTATCTGGACATGGTGGTCCGCGAGACGATGCGGCTGTACCCGCCGGGGCCGTACGGCGCCCGCGAGGCCACCGAGGACGTCACCCTGGGCGAGTACACCGTCCCGGCCGGGACGACCGTCTTCTACCCGTTCTGGGCCGTGCACATGAACCCCGAGTACTGGCCCGACCCGGAGCGGTTCGACCCCGAGCGCTTCACGCCGGAGGCGTCGGCCGGGCGGCCCAGGCTCGCCTACATCCCGTTCGGCATCGGCCCGCGCAGCTGCGAGGGCTCGACCCTCGCCATGGTGGAGGCCGAGCTGGTGCTGGCCGTCCTGCTCAAGCGGTTCCGGTTCGAGCCGGTGCCGGACCGGACGGTCACGCCGGTGGAGCGGTTCGTGCTGTGGGCGGCCGAGGACATCCACATGACCCTCGTCCCGCGGGAGCCCGCGCGGGGCTGACGACGGCGCGGGGCCGGGCGGGGTGCGCCCGCCCGGCCCCGGTCTGCGGGAGCGAGGATCAGAAGACGCTCACGCCGTAGGCGCTGAGCGCCTCGGTGACGGGCTGGAAGAACGTCGTGCCGCCGATGGTGCAGTTGCCGCTGCCGCCGGAGGTCAGGCCGAGCGCGACCGTGCCGGCGAACAGGGGGCCGCCGCTGTCGCCGGGCTCGGCGCACACGTTGGTGCGGATCAGGCCCGTGACGGTGCCCTCGGCGTAGTTGACGGTCTGGTTGAGCGCGGTGACCGTGCCGCTGCGCACGCCGGTGGTGCTGCCGCTGCGGCGCACCGACTGCCCGACGACGGCGTTGCCCGCGGACGTGATGTCCTGGTAGCCGGAGCCGTACAGGTAGACGTCACCGGTCTTGGAGATCGAGCTGTTGGTGTACCGGACGATGCCGTAGTCGTTGCCGGGGAAGCTGCTGCCGGCGCGGGTGCCCAGCACCGTGCTGCCGCTGGAGTTGGCGTACCAGGTCGAGCCGATGTTGGTGCAGTGCCCGGCGGTCAGGAAGTAGTAGGTGCTGCCGCTGCGGACGTTGAAGCCGAGCGAGCAGCGCCCGCCGCTGGCGTAGATGGCCTGCCCGCCCGCGATGAGCAGGTTGAACTTGCCGGGGACGTGCTCCAGCCGGACGGCGTCGCCCTGCTTGGCGGCGGCGCTGCGGACCTTGGCCAGCTTGTCGCCGGTGACCGAGTCGTCGTAGCTCAGCACGACCTGGTTGCTGACCGGGTCGACGCCCCAGGCGGTGCCCGGAATCTTCACCGAGCTCTCCAGCGTGTCGGTGACGCGCTTGAGGGCGGCGCCGTCGCGGGCGACCGTCCGGGGGACGGCCCCGGCCGCGCGCACCTGCTCGGCGGACTGGGCGTCGGTGACCGTGACGACGAGCTTGCCGGTGCCCTGGTCGATGTAGGAGCCCGCGGAGCGGGTGCCGAGCCGGTTCGCCAGGCTGGTGGCCAGGCCGCCGGGATCGGGGGCGGCCTTTGCCGCCGCGGGGGCGGCCGACGTGGGCGCGGCGACGGCGGCGGGCGCGACGGCCAGGGCGGTCGCGGCGGCGATGACGGTGGCTCCGACGACAGTGGCGGAACGGACGGGTCGCATCCTCACTGTGCCTCCAAACACGGTCAGGCGCCTCCGGGTGAGGTGTCCTGAATGACTTGGATCTTCAAGGCACCGGGGAATCCCGCACAAGACGAAGAAGTTGCCCAATGATCTGACCAGCTATGGCAATACTGCGAAAATGCCGAGTCAGCGCACGGTCAGGCGTGCCGTCGCCCTGCCGGTTCTTGACCATGAATAGTGTTACTTGACCGGATGCGGACGCCTATGTAACCATTCGCCAAGATCGTCCTTTTAGCCGCGGCCCGGCCGTCCGGACGGTGCGCCGACCGTCCCCGAGGCGGCACCCGCGGGCGCGGCGGCGAGCCGAGGTCCGCCCGTCCCGCCGGGGGAAGGGGGAGGCGGGACGGGCGGACCGGATCGCGGGCCGCTACGGCGTGGCCAGCGCCTCGGTGGGCGACAGCCGCGACGCGCGGATCGCCGGATCCTCCAGCGGCAGCTGCGCCTGCTCCCCGGTGAGCGTGCTGCCGGGCTTGACGGTCAGCAAGTTGGTGCCGAGCGCGGCGAGGGTGCGGTCCAGGTCGGCGCGCGAGGACGAGGAGATGCCCACCACGCCGACCATCGCGGCGATGCCGAGCGCCGACAGGAACGCCCGCAGCGGGCGGGTGCGCAGCCCAACGGCGCCGACCTTCACCGCGTCCCCCGGCCGCAGCCGGGCCGGGCGCAGCGTTGCGGCGGCGGCCATCAGCCCACCTCGCGCGCGGCCGCGACCCCGCCGGGTGTTCCGGGACGGCCGCTACGTCCCGCTGGCCCGAAAGGAGTTCGCCGTGCTCGCCGAGCTGCTGCGCGCCGACGGGGCGGTGGTGTCCGCCGAGGTGCTGCTGGAGAAGGTGTGGGACGAGCACGCCGACCCGTTCACCGGCGCCGTCCGGCTCACCATCCTCAAGCTGCGCCGCAAGCTCGGCGAACCGCCCGTCATCGAGACCGTCAAGGGAGCGGGGTACCGGATTCCATGAGGCCGACCATGCTGCCGCCCCCGCCGCCCGCCGCGCCGCCCGCGCCGGCGGACGGGCCCGCCCGGCCGCGGCGCATGTCGCTGCGCGTCCGGCTCACCCTCACCTACGCCGCGCTGTTCCTGGTCGCGGGCGTGGTGCTGCTCGGCGTGACGTACGCGCTGTTCACCCAGAGGGTGGCCGAAGGCCGGGTGAAGGTGATCACGACGTCGCAGCGGACCGGCGGGCCGGGCGAGGGTGCGGCGCAGTCGTCCGAGCGCTGCCTGATCGACGGTCCGGGCGGTCCGCCGACCGACGGGTCGCAGCTGGAACGGCTGGCCCGCGAGCAGAGCGACCGGCTGCGCGAGGCCGCGGCCACGTCGCTGATCACGCAGGGCGCCGTGGCGCCGGCCGTGGTCGGCGGCGCCGCCACCGGGTTCGCCTGGCTGATCGCGGGCCGCATGCCGGCCCCGTTGCACCGCGTCACCGAGACCGCCCGGCGCATCGCCTCCGCGCCCGCCGCCGACCGCGGCCTGCACGAGCGGATCGCGCTGCGCGGCCCGGACGACGAGGTCAAGGAGCTGGCCGACACCTTCGACACCATGCTGGAGCGGCTCGACCGGTCCTTCGACGGGCAGCGCCGCTTCGTCGCCGACGCCTCGCACGAGCTGCGCACCCCGCTCACGCTCGGCCGGGCGCTGGTGGAGCTGGCCATGCACCGCCGGTCCGCCTCGCCCGACGTCCGCCGGCTCGGCGAGAGCCTGCTGCAGATCAACGCCCGGCACGAACGGCTGATCGACGGCCTGCTGCTGCTCGCCCGCTCCGACCACGAGATCACCGAGCGCGCCCCGGTCGATCTGGCCGACGTGGTGGGGCACGTCTCCGCCCAGACGGAGGCCGAGGCCCGGGAGGCCGGGGTGCGGGTGCACGAGCAGGCGGACGAGGCGCCCACCTCCGGGGACGCGCTGCTGCTGGAGCGGCTCGTGCAGAGCCTGGTGGAGAACGGCATCCGGCACAACGTCCCCGACGGCGGCTGGGTGCAGGTGTCCAGCCGCACCCGCGGGGACGGCCTGGTGGAGGTGGAGGTTGGCCAACACCGGGCCGGTCGTGCCCCCGTACGAGATCGCCGGCCTGTTCGAGCCGTTCCGCCGGATGAACCGCGAC
Organism: Actinomadura keratinilytica; assembly: GCF_039539665.1. NCBI lineage: Bacteria > Bacillati > Actinomycetota > Actinomycetes > Streptosporangiales > Thermomonosporaceae > Actinomadura > Actinomadura keratinilytica. The sequence continues at coordinate 408 of NZ_BAABDO010000074.1, read as the reverse complement.
CGCGTCGTGGACGCCGAGGGCGCCGGACTCGGGCTGTCGATCGTGCGGTCGATCGCCCGCGTCCACGGCGGCGCCGTCACCGCGGTTCCGCGCGACGGCGGCGGGCTGGTGGTGACCGTCACACTGCCCGCCGAGCCGGGCGCGGCCCCGGCCCCGGCCCCGTACCCGGCGGGTAGCCGGACGATCCCGGTCGGCTGATCACCCGGCCGGAACCTCCGCCTCCGGTCGCAGGATTTTTCGCTGGCGGCGTACGCAGGAAGGTTCGGCCGACGCCAGGGGGTTGAATGCGGGGTACGCACTCCTAAGGGGAGGAAGCCCCTCCTTGAGGGAACCGGCGCCCGAGGAGCGACGACATGTTCGAGAGGTTCACCGACCGCGCGCGGCGGGTTGTCGTCCTGGCTCAGGAAG
>NZ_BAABDO010000073.1:0-35134 GCF_039539665.1 Actinomadura keratinilytica | reverse complement strand
CCGCGACCGCGCCGCGGCGGCCGCGCTGGCCGCGCTGGCGCTGCTGGTGGCGTTCGCCGCCGCCGCGCCGCTGCTGGAGCACTGGACCGGCCACGCCGCCGGCCGCGGCTACCCGGCGACCGGCCTGGACGCCTCGGGGCGGCCGGTGCCGCCGTCGGGGGAGTTCTGGCTCGGCGCCGACGCCCTCGGCCGCGACGTGCTCGTCCGCGCCGTCTACGGCGCGCGCGTGTCGCTGCTGGTCGGGGTGGCCGCGACGGCGCTGGCGACGCTGCTGGGCACGGCGGCCGGCACGGCGGCGGGCCTGCTGGGCGGCGCCGCCGACGCGCTGCTGGGCCGCCTCGCCGACATCGTCCTGTCCTTCCCGTACCTGCTGGTCGCGATCGTGGTGGCGACCACGTTCGGCGGGGGACTGGCCACGACGGTGTGCGTGATCGCCGTGTTCTCCGCGGCGGCGATGGCGCGGGTGGTGCGGGGGCAGGTGCTGGCGATCCGCGAACAGGAGTACGTGCAGGCGGCGCGGGCCCTGGGCGCCGGCCCGCTGTGGATCATGACGGTGGAGGTGGCGCCGAACCTGGCGGCGCCGGTGACGGCGCTGGCGGCGCTGCAGGTGCCGCAGGCGATCGTGCTGGAGTCCACGCTGACGTTCCTGGGCGCGGGCGCCGACCCGTCCACGCCCAGCTGGGGCGGGATGCTGGCCGAGGCGCAGGACTACTACCAGACGGCGTGGTGGTTCCTGCTGGTGCCGGCCGGGCTGCTGCTGGCCGCCACGATCGCGTTCACCGTGCTGGGCGACGCCGTGCACGCCGCCCTCAGCCCGCGCCGCACATGACACCGGACATGACGCCCGACACGGCACCGGAGAAGACGCCGGAAAAGGCGAAGGGCGCCCCGCGCGGCCGCAGCCGCACGGGACGCCCGCCCCGCTCGACCGGCGAGGGTCACTCGGTGGAGATGGCCTTCAGCACGTCCATGCGCCCGGCGCGCCACGCCGGCCACACCGCCGCCACCACCCCGATCACCGCGGCCACCACCAGGTAGACCGCCAGGGTCCCGGCCGGAATGCTCAGCTCGGTCAGCCCCTGGCTCTCCAGGGCCTGCTGCAGCGCGGCGCCGAACACCACGCCGATGGCGATGCCGAGCACCGCCCCGAACACCGCGATCACGATCGACTCCAGCCGGATCATGCGGCGCAGCTGCCGCCGGTCGGTGCCGATGGCCCGCAGCAGCCCGATCTCCCGGGTGCGTTCGATCACCGACAGCGCCAGCGTGTTCACCACCCCGACCGCCGCGATGATCACCGACATGACCAGCAGGATGGTCAGGAACGTCACGAACCCGTCGACCTGCTCGGCGGCCTGGTCCTTCAGCGCGGTGCGGTCCTGCACCTTGACGTTGGGGTAGTCGGCCAGCGCGCGCTCCACCGCCTGCTTGACGGCCGCGCCGCCGTCCGCCGCCTCGACGACGACGCCCTGCACCCGCGGCCGGGGAGTGTGCGCCAGGTACGCCTGCTGCGCCACCACCCGCGCCCCGAGCAGGGCGTTCTCGGCGTACACGCCGACGACCCGCAGCCGCTCGACCTTGCCGTCGGGGAACTGCACCGGCACGACGCTGCCGACCGTCCACTTGTTGCCGTCGGCGGTGTCCTCGTCGACCAGCATCCCGTCGCGGCCCAGCGCCGTCCCACCGGACACCACCTTCAGGTTGGAGCCCCGCGCCAGCGCCGCGACGTCGCCCGCCACGTAGTAGGCCCGCTTGCCGTCGAACTTGGCCTGCCCCAGGTAGTACGCGGTGGCGGCCGTCACGCCGGGCGCCGCGGCGACCTTCCCGGCGACCTCGGTGCCCATGCCGCCCGCACCGGTCGGTGCCACCACCAGGTCGGCGGCGAACTGCCGGTCGATCTGCGCGTCCACCGACGTCCGCATCGACGCCCCCAGCACGTTCACCGCCGTGATCAACGCCAGGCCGATCATGAGGGCGGCGGCGGTGGCGGCGGTCCGCCGCGGGTTGCGCAGCGCGTTCTGCCGCGCCAGCCGCCCCGGCGCGCCCATCAGCCGCGCGAACGGCGCGCCCAGCACCCGCACCACCGGCACGCTGATCACCGGGGCGAGCATCGCGACGCCGAGGAACACCAGCAGCGCCCCGACCCCCACCGGGATCACCGGCCTGCCGCCGCCGCCGGCCAGGCCCAGCCCGATCAGCGCCGCGCCCGCCGCGGTCAGCAGCGACCCCAGCGCCACCCGCACCCGCAGCGACCGCTGCGGCAGCGCCACGTCGTCGCGCATCGCCGCCACCGGCGGCACCTTCGCGGCGCGCCGCGCCGGGAAGTACGCCGACACCACCGTCACCAGGATCCCCACCGCATACGACCAGATCACCGGGGTGGCGGTGAACACCAGCCCGCCGCGGTCCTCACCCATGAACTGGGCGTTCAGCAGCGCCGCCAGGCCCGCGCCCGCGGCCAGGCCCAGCGTCGACCCGACCGCGCCGACCGCGACGGCCTCACCCACCACCGCGCGGGTGATCTGCGGGCGGGCCGCGCCGATCGCACGCAGCAGCGCCAGCTCCCGGGTGCGCTGGGCGACCAGCATGGAGAAGGTGTTGAAGATGATGAACGCCCCGACGAAGATCGAGATCAGCGCGAACACCAGCAGGAACGTGCGGAAGAACCCCATGAACGCCGCGACGTCGCTCTTGGCGTCCTCCCGCAGCTGGGTGCCGGTGATCGCCTCGTACCCGGCGGGCAGCACCCGCGCGACCCGGTCCCGCAGCTCGGTCTCGCTCGGCCCGGCCGAGCTCAGCTGGATGTCGCTGAAATAGCCGGGACGGCCCAGCAGCCGCTGCGCGGTGGGCGTGTCGAACGCGGTGATGGTGGCGCCCATCATGCCGCCGGCGTCGAACACCCCGACCAGCCGCATCCGCTGCGGCGGCCCCTGCGTGGCGATCTTGACGGTGTCGCCGACGCGCAGCCCCGCCTTGTCGGCGGTGTCGGCGTCCAGCACGAACTCGCCCGAGCCGCGGGGCGCCCGCCCGGAGGTCAGCTCGTAGTCGCCGCCGGGCACCCAGTTGACGCCCAGCTGCGGCGGCCCCTCGCTCTCCGCCCCGACGATCTTGCCGTCGCGGCCGACGACGGCGGCGTACCCGGTGACGTTGCCGGTGACGTCCTTGACGCCGTCCACCTTGCGCAGCGTCTCCACCAGCGACGCCGGCACCGGCAGCGCCTGCGTCCCGTCGTCCATCGGATCGTCGACGGCCTTCTTGGCCCGCACGTCCACGGCGACGTTCCTGCCGATGCTGTCGAACAGGTCGTCGAACTGCTTGTTCATCGTGTCGGTGAAGATCAGCGTGCCCGACACGAACGCCACACCGAGGATCACCGCGACCGCGGTGAGCACCAGGCGGATCTTGTGCGCCGCCAGGTTGCGCAACGTGACCCGGAGCATCATCGCGCGGCCACTCCCGGCAGGTCGAAGCCCTTCATCCGCTCCAGCACCCGCTCGGCGGTCGGCTCGGTCATGGTGTCGACGATCCGCCCGTCCTGCAGGAACAGCACCTGGTCGGCGTAGGCGGCGGCGGACGGGTCATGGGTGACCATCACGATCGTCTGGCCCATCGAGGTCACCGAGTCGCGCAGGAACGACAGCACCTCCGCCCCGGACCGCGAGTCCAGGTTCCCGGTCGGCTCGTCCGCGAAGATGATCTCCGGTCGGGACGCCAGCGCGCGGGCGCACGCCACCCGCTGCTGCTGCCCGCCCGACAGCTGGTTGGGCCGGTGCTTGAGCCGCTGCCGCAGCCCCACGGTGTCGATCACCCGGTCCAGCCACTCGCGGTCGGGGCGGCGCCCGGCGATGTCCATCGGCAGGGTGATGTTCTCCAGCGCGGTCAGCGTCGGCACCAGGTTGAACGCCTGGAAGATGAACCCGACCTTGTCGCGCCGCAGCCGGGTCAGCTGCTTGTCGCGCAGCCGGGTCAGCTCGACGTCACCGATGAAGACCTGCCCGGAATCCACCGAGTCCAGGCCCGCCATGCAGTGCATCAGGGTGGACTTGCCCGACCCCGACGGCCCCATGATCGCGGTGAACCGGCCGCGCGGGATGCCGACGGTCACCGCGTCCAGCGCGATGACCTTGGCGTCACCGGACCCGTAGACCTTGGCGATCTGCTCTGCGCGCGCGGCGAAGTCGCCCGCCCCGGGCGCGTCGAACGCGTCGGCGGTCGATGGGGCGGTGTTCGTCACGTGAACTCCCCTGTCTGAAGATGGAACGCGGAATCGAAGGAGACGGCGAGGAGACGGCGCGGCGGACACCGAGCCGGGCCGTCTCGGCGGCGGCGTCGAGCTCCCCCGTCGATCGCCGCCACTAGAACAGTAGATGCCGCAAACGCCTGGAAGATGACACTCGGGCAGGGAATCGGGGCTCCCTCCTCGGCAGGAGGACCCCACCCCCGGCTCGTCCTACCGGAGTAGGACACCTTCGCCACAGGGGAGGGGGGCCTCAGGGCCCGCATCAGGGCGTCCCTCAGGGACGCCCTCGGGGACGACCACGCCGACCTGCACCAAGACCCCCGCGGCCGCCCCCACACGGGCCCGGTGACGGCCCTACGGGCGGCGCGGTCAGTTCTGCCCGGGACGGCTCAACCCCGTCTCATAGGCGTACACCACCGCCTGCACCCGGTCCCGCAGACCCAGCTTCGCCAGCACGTTCCCCACATGCGTCTTCACCGTGGTCTCACTGACCACCAGCTCCGCGGCGATCTCCGCATTCGACAGCCCCCGCGCCACATGCGTCAGCACCTCGCGCTCCCGGTCGGTCAGCGTGTCCAGCCCCGGCGGCGGCGCCGACTCCTGCACCGACGGCAGCCGCGTGGCGAACTTGTCCAGCAGCCGCCGCGTCACGCTCGGCGCCACGATCGCGTCCCCCGCCGCCACGATCCGGATCGCCTGCACCAGATCCTCCGGCGGCGAATCCTTCAGCAGGAACCCGCTGGCCCCCGCCCGCACCGCCTCGATCACATACTCGTCCAGGTCGAACGTCGTCAGGATCAGCACCCTCGGATCGTGCGAGGCCGCCCCGTCGCGCACGATCCGCCGGGTCGCCTCGATCCCGTTCGTCCCCGGCATGCGGATGTCCATCAGCACCACGTCCGGCAGCAGCGACCGGGTCAGCTCCACCGCCGCGGCGCCGTCCCCCGCCTCGCCCACCACCGCGATATCGGACTCCGCCTCCAGGATCAGCCGGAACCCCGTCCGCAGCAGCGGCTGGTCGTCCACCAGCAGCACCCGCACCGCGCTCATGACCTCGCCCCGACCCTGCGTCCCGCGTGCCGGCTCACGCTCATCCACCTGCTCCTCGACTCACCGCCCGGCGCCCTCGCCGCCGAGCCCCTGCACCGTCCCCGGCCCCGACCGCACGGCCGCGACCACACGGCCGCCCACGGCCGCCCGGGGGCGACATGGGGGCGGCACGGGGGGACGCCGTCCCCGCCACACCGCCGACCGATCACCGACCGACCGGCGACCGATCACCGACCGACCGGCGACCGAACACCATCGACCGCCGACCAATCTACGCCTTCAACGGAAACCGGGCCCGCACCCCGAAACCGCCCCCCACCCGCGGCCCGATCCGCAGCTCACCGCCGAACAACGCCACCCGCTCGTACATCCCCACCAGACCATGACCCGGCTCGTCCCGGTTGTCCGCCATGATCGTCGCAGTGCCGCGCCCGTCGTCCTCGATCTCCACCGTCAGATCCTCGTCGGTGTAGTACAACCGCACCCACGCCCGCGCCTGCGGCCCCGCATGCTTGAGGGTATTGGTCAACGCCTCCTGGATCAGCCGGAACGCCGCCACATCCACCCCCGGCGACAACGTCCGCGCCTCACCCTCGATCCACAGCTGCACCGACAGGCCCGTCTCCCGCACCTTGTCCAGCAGCTCCCCCAGATCACCCAGACCCGGCTGCGGCACCAGCTCCCGGCCCTCCTGCTCGCCGTCCCGCTCGGTCCGCAGCACCCCCACGATCCGCCGCATCTCGCTCAACGCGGTGCGCCCCACCTCCTCGATCGTGGTCATCGCCTCCCGCGCACTGCCCGGATCGCGATCCAGAATCCGCCGCGCCGCACCCGCCTGCACCGTCATCACGCTCACGTGGTGCGCCACCACGTCATGCAGCTCCCGCGCGATCCGCGACCGCTCCTCCACCCGCGCCGCCCGCGCATCGTTGCCGCGCACCCGCTCCAACCGCGCCGCCCGGTCCTCCAACTCGGCGTAGTACGCCCGCCGCACCCGCAGATTGCGGCCCAGCACCCACACCCCGACCAGCAGCGCATTGTCCGACAGGAAGAACAGCAACCCCAGATCGAACGGGTAGCCGACCATCACCCAGTTGTGCACCGCCAGCGCCAGCAGCCCGCCCAGGCAGCTGCGGGCCAGCGCCCGATGCGCCGCCACGCTGTACACGCCGACCAGGAACGCCACCGCGTCCGGCACGCTCGGCCGGTAGTCGCCCGCCGCCAGCCACACCTGCACCCCCGACAGGAAGCACAGCGTCGTCAGCGGATGCGTCCGCCGGAACGTCAACGCCATCGCCGCCGCCCCGACCAGCACCAGCTGCAACGCGTCCGGCCGGACGAACGCGCCGCTCAGCTCCGGCGGCAGCCGCTCCATGTACAACTGCGGCAGCCCCACCGCCAGCAGAACGACCGCCAGCAGCGCGTCGGCCGCCCGCGGACGCGCCTGCAACCAGGCACGGCAGCGGCGAACTCCACGGATGCGGGGTGACACGATTATCACCCTAGGAGGCCGCACCCGCCGCCGAGCCATCCTGGACGCGGATTCGCCGTCCTCCCCAAGGAGGAACCGCCCGCCTCACCCACCGCACGCGGTACACGCCACACGGCACACCGCCGCACCGCACCCGCCGGGCAGGCCCCGCCGTCACAGATCGCCGTGCTCGCGCAGCGACGACTCCAGATCCGCAGGGGACGGACGATCCACCGGCACCACCGGAAGCGGCGGGGGAGTACCCCCGAACTCCGGGCAGCGCACCTTGTGGTCGCACCAGTCGCACAGCCGGCTCGGCCGGTGCCGCCACTCACCGGTGTCCATCGCCCGCCGGATCGCCTGCCACAACGCCTCCACCTTGCGCTGCGTCGCCCGCAGATCCGCCTCGTCCGGCGCGTACCGCAGAATCTCACCGTTGCCCAGATACATCAGCTGCAGCAGCCGCGGCACCCGCCCCCGCAGCCGCCACAGCACCAGCGCGTAGAACTTCATCTGGAACAACGCCCGCGCCTCGAAGTCCGCACGCGGCGCCGTACCGGTCTTGTAGTCGACGATGCGCACATCACCCGACGGCGCCACGTCCACCCGGTCGATGAACCCGCGCAGCCGCAGCCCCGACTCCAGCACCGTCTCCACGAACACCTCGCGCTCGGCCGGCTCCAACCGCCGCGGATCCTCCAGCGTGAAATACCGCTCGACCATGCGGCGCGCCTGCTCCAGCCAGTCCGCCTCGCTCTCACCCGCCGCACCGCCGGCCGTGCCACCGGCCGCACCACCGGCCGTGCCACCGGACGAATCACCGGCGCCGTCGCCGTCCGGCGCGGCACGGAACAACTCCGCCAGCTCCGGCTCCTCGGCCACCAGCCGCTCCCACTGCGGCACCAGCATGTCCACCGCGGCCTGCACCGTACGCGCCTCGGTCGGCAGATCGAACAACCGCTCCAGCACCGCGTGCACCAGCGTCCCCCGCACCTGCGCCGGACTCGGCCGCTCCGGAATCCGATCGATCACCCGGAACCGGTACAGCAGCGGACACGTCATGAAGTCACCCGCCCGCGACGGCGACAGCGACCCCACCACCGCCACGTCCGCCGCGCCACCGCCCGCCTCCCGACCGGACTCCCGGCCGGACTGCCGATCCGGCGCGCGCCGCGGCGCCGGCGGAACCCCGGAAGACTGCGAGCTGGCTGGGCGATCGGCCTCGGCGGTCGTCATAGCCCAGCAGCGTAGGGGACACCCCCGACGAAATCCCGCACCCACCGCCCCCCACCGACCCCGCCGCCCGCCACACCCCCGGCACCGCCAGGGCCGTAGCATCGATGACGTGGCAGACAGCGCACCCCAGACCGAGGGAGAAACCGGCACCGGCGGCACCCCAGGCCCAGGCGGCGGCCACCGCGACCCCGGCCCCGGCCTCTACATCGGACGCCTCTTCGGCGTCCCCGTCTTCGTCTCGCCCAGCTGGTTCCTCGTCGCCGTCGTCGTCACCATCATGTTCGAGGGCCAGGTCAACGCCGTCGTCGCCCGCCCCGCCAGCTTCGCCGTCGCCTTCACCTACGCCGTCCTCCTCTACGGCTCGGTCTTCGTCCACGAACTCAGCCACGCCGTCACCGCCCTGCGCCTCGGCCTGCCCGTCCGCCACGTCACCCTGCACATCCTCGGCGGCGAAACCTCCATCGAACGCGAAGCCCCCACCCCCGGCCGCGAATTCCTCATCGCCTTCGCCGGCCCCCTCGTCAACCTCGTCCTCGCCGGACTCGGCATCCTGGCGCACCTGCTGCTGCCCCTGCCGCCCGTCGGCCTCCTGCTCACCGACGCCCTCACCTTCGCCAACCTGCTCGTCGGCCTGTTCAACCTGCTGCCCGGCCTCCCCCTCGACGGCGGCCGCCTCGTCCGCGCCGCCGTCTGGAAGGCCACCGGCCACCCCCGCAACGGCGCCCTCGTCGCCGGCTGGGTCGGCCGCGCCGTCGCCGTCGCCTGCCTGCTCGCCGGCGCGTTCCTCGCCACCTACCGCATCGACGGCACCGGCGGCGCCGCCTTCGGCTGGCTCGGCCTGCTCTGGTCGGCCCTCATCGCCTCCTTCATCTGGGTCGGCGCCGGCCAGGCCATCCGCGCCGAACGCGTCCGCGAACGCATCCCCCTCCTCGACGCCCGCCGCCTGGCCCGCCGCGCCACCCTCGTCACCGCCGAGACCCCCGTCTCCGAAGCCGTCCGCCGCGCCCACCACGACCACGCCGGCGCCCTCATCGTCGTCGACGGCGACGGCCGCCCCCGCGGCCTGGTCAACGAACAGGCCGTCCAGGCCACCCCCGAGCAACGCCGCCCCTGGATCTCCATCGGCGACCTGTCCCGCGGCCTGGAACCCGACCTCACCCTCCCCGCCGACCTCACCGGCGAAGACCTCATCGCCGCCCTCCGCCGCGCCCCCGCCACCGAATACCTGCTCCTGGAAGACGACGGACGCGTCTACGGCGTCCTCGTCACCGCCGACGTCGACCGCGCCTTCGCCGGAATCTGACGACACCCCCGACCCCCGCCCGCCCCGCCGCACATGGCCTGAACGGCCCCCGCACACCGATAACCTGACCACCATGAGCGAACCCACGCCCAACGGCGCAGACGGCCACAACGGCCCGGCCACCGGCCGCGTCCCCCACGGACCCTTCCGCCCCGGCGACCAGGTTCAGCTCACCGACCCCAAAGGCCGCGTCAACACCATCACCCTCCAACCCGGCAAGCACTACCACTCCCACAAAGGCGCCATCGCCCACGACGACATCATCGGCAGCCCCGAAGGCACCGTCTTCCGCAGCACCGGCGGCACCGAATACCTCGCCTTCCGCCCCCTCCTCGCCGACTACGCCCTGCGCATGCCCCGCGGCGCCGCCGTCGTCTACCCCAAGGACGCCGCCCAGATCGTCGCCATGGCCGACATCTTCCCCGGCGCCCGCGTCGTCGAGGCCGGCGCCGGCTCCGGCGCCCTCACCTGCTTCCTGCTGCGCGCCGTCGGCGAACACGGCCTGGTCTCCTCCTACGAACGCCGCCCCGACTTCGCCGACATCGCCCGCGCCAACGTCGAACGCTTCTTCGGCGGCCCCCACCCCGCCTGGCGCCTCACCGTCGGCTCCCTCGAGGACGCCCTCACCGAAACCGGGGTCGACCGCGTCGTCCTCGACATGCTCGCCCCCTGGGAATGCCTCGACGCCGTCGCCAAAGCCCTCATCCCCGGCGGCCTGGTCTGCGCCTACATCGCCACCACCACCCAGATGTCCCGCGTGGTGGAAGACCTGCGCGCCCACGGCTCCTTCGCCGAGCCCTACGCCTTCGAAACCCTGCTGCGGTCCTGGCACATCGACGGCCTGGCCGTCCGCCCCGACCACCGCATGGTCGGACACACCGGATTCCTCGTCACCGCCCGCCGCCTCGCCGAAGGCGTCACCCCGCCGCCGCGCCGCCGCCGCCCCGCCAAAGGCGCCCACCCCGCCCCCGCCCCCGACACGCCCGCCGCCGGCGAAACCGCCGCCCGCACCGCCGAAACCACCCCTGAAACCTAGATCACACCCCGGCCGCCACCACCGGCCCCCGCACCACCGCCACCACCCCACGGCAACACCCCACCAGCTGCGGGCATGCACGCAACAAACAATTCACACAGCCCACCCCGACCCCCCAGAACCGCCCCCCACACCCCGACACCCGGGAATCCCACCCCCGCGCCCGGCGTTTCCCCTGCGTAATCCCGCAAACAACGGCATCCCCAGACCCCGGCCACCCGTCCACCCCGAACCGCCGCACCGCGGCGGGCACGACACGAGTACCGAAAGGGCAGGTTACGGAAGCCCGCCAGATAGGTAGGGTCTCAGTAGGTCGTCGGCTCTCTTCGTGAGGAGGTGACGGGGCGTGGCCGCTCGAGACGATGCTGGGGCGCGCAGGGCGCAGCACGACAAGGAGGTCAGGGACCTCCAGACGCAGGTGTCCTTCCTGGAGGAGGAGATCTCCGTGCTGCGCCGCAAGCTCGCGGAATCCCCGCGCCAAGTTCGGGTTCTTGAAGAACGACTCCATGAGGCACAGGCCAACCTGGCCGCCGTGACGGGGCAGAACGAACGACTCGTCGCCACCCTCAAGGAGGCCCGCGAGCAGATCGTGGCGCTCAAAGAGGAGGTCGACAGGCTCGCGCAGCCGCCCTCGGGGTTCGGCGTCTTCCTCGGCGCCCGCGACGATGGAACGGTCGACATCTTCACCGGCGGACGCAAACTGCGCGTCAACGTCAGCCCCGCCGTGGACGTCGAGAAACTGCAGCGCGGCCAAGAGGTCATGCTCAACGAGGCCCTCAACGTCGTCGAGGCCCTCGACTTCGAAGACCAGGGCGAGGTCGTCATGCTCAAAGAGCTCTTCGACGACGGCGAACGCGCCCTGGTCATCGCCCACGCCGACGAGGAACGCGTCGTCAAGCTCGCCGAGCCGCTCCGCGGCGTCCCGCTGCGCGCCGGCGACTCCCTCATGCTCGAACCGCGCTCCGGCTACGCCTACGAAAAGATCCACAAGGCCGAGGTCGAAGAACTCGTCCTGGAAGAGGTCCCCGACATCTCCTACGAGGAGATCGGCGGGCTCGCCTCCCAGATCGAGATGATCCGCGACGCCATCGAACTGCCCTACCTGCACGCCGACCTGTTCCGCGAACACCACCTGCGCCCGCCCAAAGGCGTGCTGCTCTACGGCCCGCCCGGCTGCGGCAAGACCCTCATCGCCAAGGCCGTCGCCAACTCCCTGGCCAAGCAGGTCGCCGAGAAGACCGGCCAGGAGGGCAAGAGCTTCTTCCTCAACATCAAGGGCCCCGAGCTGCTCAACAAATACGTCGGCGAGACCGAACGCCACATCCGCCTGGTCTTCCAGCGGGCCCGCGAGAAGGCCTCCGCCGGCACCCCCGTCATCGTCTTCTTCGACGAGATGGACTCCATCTTCCGCACCCGCGGCTCCGGCGTCTCCTCCGACGTCGAGAACACCATCGTCCCGCAGCTGCTCAGCGAGATCGACGGCGTCGAAGGCCTGGAGAACGTCATCGTCATCGGCGCCTCCAACCGCGAGGACATGATCGACCCGGCGATCCTGCGGCCCGGCCGCCTCGACGTCAAAATCAAGATCGAACGGCCCGACGCCGAAGCCGCCAAGGACATCTTCTCCAAGTACATCCGCCCCGAACTGCCGCTGCACCCCGACGACCTCGCCGAACACGGCGGCAGCCCCGAGGCCACCGTCGACGCCATGATCCAGCGCGTCGTCGAACGCATGTACGCCGAAACCGAGGAGAACCGCTTCCTCGAGGTCACCTACGCCAACGGCGACAAGGAAGTCCTCTACTTCAAGGACTTCAACTCCGGCGCCATGATCCAGAACATCGTCGACCGCGCCAAGAAGATGGCCATCAAGCAGTACCTCGACACCGGCCAGAAGGGACTGCGCGTCAGCCACCTCCTCGCCGCCTGCGTCGACGAGTTCAGCGAGAACGAAGACCTGCCCAACACCACCAACCCCGACGACTGGGCCCGCATCTCCGGCAAGAAGGGCGAACGGATCGTCTACATCCGCACCCTCGTCTCCGGCAAGCAGGGCGCCGAAGCCGGCCGGTCCATCGACACCGTCGCCAACACCGGCCAGTACCTGTAACACCGCCGGGCACCCGCCCGGCCCCACGGCCACACCACAACCGACCACCCGCAACCGACCACGACGACCCGACGCGGCGGCCACCCTCACCAGAGGGTGGCCGCCGCGCCACATCTCCACCCCCTCACCGAGGCACCCCCCGCCCACGGCAAGACCCACGGCAAGAAACGGCCACCCCTCCCCGCCACCCGGCCGAACACACCCCCGCACCCGTACCGCCCACCATGACCGCCAACGCCGCACCCCACCACACGAAATACGGAGAACCACACCAACACTTCGAGCCTGTCCCTTAAGCTCAACGCCGATGTCTCCCGCCCAGACCCACACCAGCAGCCGTCCCGCAGGTCACATCCGCCTCCACGAGGTCGACCTGCTCCGCTTCCTCGCCGCCATGGCCGTGGTCCTCTACCACTACACCGGCGGCAACGGAGGCGCCTTCAAGGACGAAACCGCCCGCGACCTGTTCACCCCGGTCTCGAAGATCACCCAGTTCGGCTACCTCGGCGTCGAACTGTTCTTCCTCATCAGCGGCTTCGTCATCCTCATGAGCGTGTGGGGACGCGGCCTCGCCGACTTCGCCGTCTCCCGCATCACCCGCCTCTACCCCGCCTACTGGTTCAGCGTCGCCCTCATCGGCGCCATCTACCTCACCACCGGCCTGGGCAGGGGACGCCCCGAAGACCTCATCCCCAACCTCACCATGTTCCAGCGCGGCATGGGCGTCACCGACGTCAGCGGCGTCTTCTGGACCCTCTGGGTCGAGATGCACTTCTACGCCCTCATCGCCCTGCTGGTCGTCGCGGGCACCACCTACCGCAACTGCCTCGCCTTCATGGCCACCTGGAGCGTGCTGGCCATCTTCGCCGACGAAACCGGCAACGAGACCCTCAAGAACCTCCTCATCCCCAGCTACGCCCCCTACTTCGTCGCCGGGATGGCCTTCTACCTCATCCACCGCTTCGGCTCCAACCTCCTCCTGTGGGGCATCGCCGCCTTCTCCTGGGCCGTCTCCATCCGCCACGCCGTCCCCGCCGCGACCGGCAAGCCCTACCACATCGCCCCCGCCGACGCCTGGCCCGCCGCCCCCGTCATCGTCACCGCCACCTACGCCGTCATGGCCCTCGTCGCCATCGGCGCCCTCCGCCGCCTCCGCTGGCGCTTCTTCGCCACCCTCGGCGCCCTCACCTACCCCACCTACCTCATCCACTACGAACTCGGCCCCCTCATCGGCCACGCCATCTACCCCGACATCCCCCGCTGGCCCGCCACCGCCATCATCGTCGCCGCCGTCCTGGCCGCCGCCTACCTCATCCACCGCTTCGTCGAACGCCCCGCCGCCGCCTGGCTCAAGCCCCGCCTGCGCGAATCCTTCACCCGCCTCCGCCGCATCGACCGCGGCCTCCGCAAAACCAGCCGCACGAACAACACCACCCCCAGCGCACCCGAAAAGCCGGACCACCCCCGCACCACCGCCGAAACCACCGCCGAAACCAGCGGCGACACACCGACCGACCCGACACCACGGCGCGATGAGGAGGAGCCCCATGGCCCCACCCCCTCCGCCCCTATAGGCTCGACGATATGAGTGTTCGGCGGGTGATGGGCATCGAGACCGAGTACGGCATCTCCGTACCCGGCCAGCCAGGGGCCAACGCGATGGTGACCTCCTCCCAGGTCGTCAACGCCTACCTCGCGGCCTCGGCCGCACGCGCCCGAAGGGCACGCTGGGACTTCGAAGAAGAGAACCCCCTCCGCGACGCCCGCGGATTCGACCTCGCCCGCGAGGTCGCCGATCCCAGCCAGCTCACCGACGAGGACCTCGGCCTCGCCAACGTCATCCTCACCAACGGCGCCCGCCTCTACGTCGACCACGCCCACCCCGAATACTCCGCCCCCGAATGCACCAACCCCCGCGACGCCGTCATCTGGGATAAAGCCGGGGAACGCGTCATGGCCGACGCCGCCCGACGCGCCGCCATGATCCCCGGCACCCACCCCATCCAGCTCTACAAGAACAACACCGACAACAAGGGCGCCTCCTACGGCTGCCACGAGAACTACCTCATGCGAAGGGAGACCCCCTTCGCCGACATCGTCCGCCACCTCACCCCCTTCTTCGTCTCCCGCCAGGTCATCACCGGCGCCGGCCGCGTCGGCATCGGCGTCGACGGCCGCGGCGACGGCTTCCAGATCAGCCAGCGCGCCGACTTCTTCGAAGTCGAGGTCGGCCTGGAGACCACCCTCAAACGCCCCATCATCAACACCCGCGACGAACCCCACGCCGACCCCGAGAAATACCGGCGCCTGCACGTCATCATCGGCGACGCCAACATGAGCGAGGTCTCCACCTACCTCAAACTCGGCACCACCTCCCTCGTCCTCGCCATGATCGAGGACGGCTTCCTCACCGTCGACCTCTCCGTCGACATGCCCGTCGCCGCCCTGCGCGCCGTCTCCCACGACCCGTCCTGCAAGCACCTGCTCACCCTGCGCGACGGCCGCAAGATGACCGCCGTCCAGCTGCAGATGGAATACCTCGAGCAGTCCCGCAAATACGTCGAGGACCGCTACGGCGCCGACGTCGACGAGATGACCAAGGACGTCCTGGACCGCTGGGAGTCGGTCCTGCACCGCCTCGGCGACGACCCCATGCAGCTGTCCCGCGAGCTCGACTGGGTCGCCAAGCTCGAACTGCTGGAGGGCTACCGCAGCCGCGACGGCCTCGACTGGTCCCATCCGCGGCTGCAGCTGGTCGACCTGCAGTACACCGACATCCGCCCCGACAAGGGCCTCTACAACCGCCTGGTCGCCCGCGGCCGCATCGAACGCGTCGTCTCCGAGGACGAGGTCCGGCACGCCATCGAGCACCCGCCCGAGGACACCCGCGCCTACTTCCGCGGCCGCTGCCTGCGCCAGTACGCCGACTCGGTGGCCGCCGCCTCCTGGGACTCGGTCATCTTCGACGTCCCCGGCCGCGAGTCCCTGCAGCGCGTCCCCACCCTGGAGCCCCTGCGCGGCACCCGCCAGCACGTGGGCGCCCTGCTGGACCGCTGCCGCACCGCGGGCGACCTGGTCGCCACCCTGACCGGCGAGGGCTGACCGGACCTTTCATCGGGGCTGACAAGCGCCCCCATGTGGTAAAGCGCCACATGGGGGCGCTGCTGGTTTGTGACCGTTATGACCGTTTCGCTGGGCGATGGACGGGCGATAACCCCACCAGGCCCCCGGCCGACCCGGGGCGGTGAAACGGCTCGACATGATCCGCTCACCGACCAAGATCGGGGATAGGCTGGGGGCGACCGGCAGAGGAGGAACGGGATGCCCACGAAGGACACCGGCGGTCAGAAGCAGACCACGCGCCGCACCGAAGAGGTCGAGGAGACCCAGGCGACGAGCACCGAAGAACTGCAGGAGCGAAAGGAAAAGCTCGACGACGACGTCGATGCAATTCTGGACGAAATCGACGAAGTTCTCGAAGAGAACGCAGAGGAATTTGTTCGCAGCTACGTGCAAAAGGGCGGACAGTAGTCTAAATCGGACATAAGAAATAGTGGGGGTAATCAGCATTTCTTGGTCACCAATTGAAAAGCGCTGACATGGGGCAGGGGTGGGTTATAGGGTCGGGCCCATGTCGACCAAGAAATGCCGGGACTGCGGACAGGAGAAGCCTGTCTCGGAGTTCTGGAAGCGCAAAGCCTCTCCTGATGGGCTCGCCTTGTACTGCAAAGAGTGCTTCGGTCTGCGCAATGCCAAGTCCTACCGTGGTGCGCAGGCCCGGCTGGGCAAACAGGCCAGGCCGTACCGCAGGCACTCGGCCGTGCCCGAGGGTATGAAGTACTGTCCCCGCTGCAAGGAGACCAAGCCTGTCGAAGGGTTCGGACGGAACCGGGCGGAGAAGTCAGGGCTGGCCGCCTACTGCAAGCCCTGCCACAACGCCGCGATGTCCGAGATCAAGCGTCGGAATCACGGCAGTCAGCGCGGCTATCTGCTCAAGCTCCGCTACGGTCTCACCGAGGAGCAGGTGGAGCAGATGAAGACGCGGCAGGGCGGCATCTGCGTCATCTGCCTCCAGAACGCGGCCAGGCATGTCGATCACGACCACATGACCGGGCTCGTCCGCCACCTGCTGTGCTTCAAGTGCAACGGCGGCATCGGCCAGTTCGAGGACGACCCGCAGCTGATGCGCGATGCCGCCCTGTATCTGGAGCTCACCGGCCCGCACGCGCGGAGCATGTTGATCGAGCTGGGCACCAAGGTGATCAACCGTGCCAACCGGCACGTGCTCAACGAGCTCAGGCGCCGGGCGAAGCCGCGCCCGATGGCGGAGGGGTCGACGCGGCACTACCACCTGCGCCAGAAGTACGGCATCGACCACGACGACGCCGAGACCCTGCTCCACCTCCAAAAAGGGCTGTGCGCGATCTGCTGCGACAAGCCCGCCGAGCACGTCGACCACGATCACGTCACCGGTGACGTGCGCGGCATGCTGTGCACCGGCTGCAACACCGGCATGGGCCAGCTGGGCGATGACCCGATCTCCCTTCGCCGGGCGGCCGATTACGTGCAGCGCCGCCTGGTCCGGGAGGTGCCGGACGGTGAGGACGGCGCCACGCGGCTGTCGTTCACCGAGCCGGACGTCGACCCCCGGACGGTCCCGATGGACGGCTGGGGCCCGTACAGGGAGCGGGACGGGGCGTACCGCAGGGACGCGGCCGCCATCGAGGAGGAGATCGAATGCCTGCGGTGGGCCGAGGACCTGGTCGCGTCCTGGAGTGCTGACGGAGGTGTCCCGGCGGTCTGACCGGAAGACCGGACGAAGAACACCGTAAGGGACGGCACCTCAGCAGCCGACCACCTGTAGGACGCGCCCAAGCCGCCGCCAGACCGCACGCGCCATTCTGACACGCGCTCACCTGGCCACCGAGCGGCAGCCTGCCGGGGGTCATCCGGCCAGCCCGCTGCCCTGCCCCGTCTCCGCAGCCGCCGCCGGGTTTCGTACGCGCGCCAGGCCCGGGCCTGTCGGGCAGGGCTGCTGCGGCGGCTTCGCCGCAGTCCGAGGCGCCGCCGGGGATGTGCCTTACGCGCGTCCCGTGGTCCCGTCTGCCGCCTGGCCGGTGCTGCCGGGCGCCACCGAATGAGGCTGATGCGCTCACCTGGTCAGCGGGCGGCGGATTGTGGGGGAGTCATCCGGCCAGCGCCGAGCCGTCGCAGGGTTCCTCGGCCCTGACTCGCCCTGGCCTGCCGGGCGGAACCGCTGAGGCGGCTTCGCTGTGGCCTGGGGGCGTTGTCGGGGATGCATCTTCGCCGCGTGCCTTGTTGTCTCTGCTGCCGCCTGCGCCGGTGTGGCCGGGCCCCAGCGAACCAAGCCGATGCGCGCACGTAGCCAGCGAGCAGTAGTCAGCCGGAAGTCGGCTGCCCGGTCTCCGGGCCGTTGCAGGGGGCCTCGGGCTCGCCGGGCGGGACCGGTGCGGCGGCTTTGTCATAGCCCGAGGCGTTGTCGGGGGGGACCTCAGCTGCGTGCTCCGTTGTATCCGCTGTCGCCTGCGCTGGTGCGGCCGGGCACCGGTGAAGCGGGCTGACGTGTGTGCCTTGCTGTTGAGCGGTAGCCCGCTGACGGTTGGCCGGGTCCGCGGTTTTGCCGTGGCTTTCCAGTCGCCGGGTTCCTGGCGTCCTTTACGCCCGGTCTTCGGCGGGCGCAACCGGTGTGGTGGCTTGGCCGCGGCCCGAGGTGCCGTCATGGACTCGGCCCGGTGCTCTCGGCGTCTCGGCTGTCGCCTGTGCTGATGTGGCTGGGCGCGAGGGAACCGAGCCGACGCCTGCGCGCCTGGCTGCCGAGCGGCTGCCCGTCAGGTCGTGTCCGGTGGATCTTGAGCTTTCGCTGTGGTCGATCTCGAGTGTGGGGTGGGCGGCGGCCGGGGTGTCCGCCGCCTGTTGCGGGCTTGGGCATCGCCGCTGCCATCTGCCGACGCGCCGATCAGCGGGGTGCCCGCCCGTCTCGATGCGGCCACCCCGCTGGCGCCGCAGCGTGGTCGAACGCGTGTCGGCCGACTCAGATGACGTGCGATGTCAGCCGCCCGCCGCGCCGAGCTCGCTTGCCGCTACCGGACCGGGTTCCCCCTGGTCACCGCACGCCGCGGATGCACCGGGATCCACCGGTTGCCCTAGGAGTTGTCCGACCGGGCCTTGCTCCGCCCGAGATCTCCTGCCGCCGGGTTCCTGGCGTCCGTCATGTTCGGTCCCGGGGGGTGGGACCGGTGTGGTGGCTTTGGCGTCGTCGGGTGCGCCTTGCTGCCGTGTCAGGTGTGGCGGGGGAGCCGCGGTCCAGGGTTCGGCGGGTGTGGGCGGCGATTGGAGGTCAGGGGTCGGGGGTGGGGTGCGGGTCGATGACCTGGTCGGGGTCGGTGATCGCGCAGCCGTTCTGTTCGGGTGCGTCGGCGGGGGGAGCGGCGGGCGTGTCGTCGTTCTCGGGCTCGGTGGTGTCGTCGATGGGGAGGTCGGTGACGGTGGGGGCGGCGGCGAGGGTGTCCAGGTGGGCGATGTAGGCGTTGGGGACGGTGAAGCCGCGGGGTGGGATGGGGATGCCTCCGGCGAGGCGGGACCAGGCGAATCCGACGGCGGCGGAGGCGCTGAGGACGGCGATGGCGGTGTCGGGGGCGGTTGGGGTGAGCCGTGGTGACGGGGTGTCGTCGGTGGGCCAGAGGTCGCGCAGGGGGTGGGTGTCCTGCTGGACGATGTCGGTGAGGAGTGTGCGCAGTTCGGGGTCGAGCCAGCGGGAGACGGGGGTGGCGAGGTCGGGGCGGTAGGCGGCCATGTCGGCGGCGAGGAGGGCGGTGGCGGCGTGGCGGGGTTCGATGAAGGCGGGGTCGGCCGGGTCGCCGCACAGGCGGTGGAGGGCGGTGGCGAGGTCGTAGAAGGCGAGTTGGAAGCGTTCGCCGGGGGCGGAGTCGGCGAAGAGGGTGGCGGCGAGCGGGGCGGGGCAGCGGGTGCGCCAGGCGCGTTCGACGGCTTGGTCGCCGTAGGGGAGTGCGCTGTGGTCGAGGGCGGGGTTGGCCTGGAGGGGTTCGATCATGGCGAGCAGGGCGGTGGCGCGCAGGCGGAAGCGGGGGTCGTCGCGGAGGGCCTGGGCGGTCATGACCATGCAGCGGATGAGTTGGGCGGCGGCGTGGGGGCGGCCGGCGCGGAGGCGTTCGGCGTAGAGGCCGATGATGGTGTGCAGGGGTGGTGGGGCGAGCCAGCGGAGGCGGCCTTGGTCGCCGTAGGGCTGGGCGAGGTGGGGGTTCCACAGGTCGAGCAGGTCGTGGTGGACCTGGGGGTCGAAGGCGGGGACGGAGGCGCACCAGAGGGTGGTGCTCCAGGTGGCGGCGATGGTGCTGGGTGTGCCGTGGAGGAAGAAGTTCCAGCCGAGCGGGTAGTCGGTGGGGGGTGCCTGGGCGGCTTCGGACATGACGGAGCGCAGGCGGTAGAGGATGGCGCCGGACAGGGGGGTGCCGGCGATGGCGCGGGGTGGTCCGTAGTCGTGGGCGTAGTCGGGCCCGGTGGGGAGGATTTCGGCGGGGATGAGGGGCGGGGCGTAGCCGGGTTGGAGGGGGAGTGCGGTGGTGCGGTCGCGCCCGGCGGGGGGTGGGCTGAGGAACCAGCGGCTGTCGGCGGGGTGCCAGCGGTACCAGCGGGCCCAGGCGCCGTGGAGCCACCAGCCGTGGTCGGGGAGGGAGAGGAGTTGGGGGATGAGGGCTTGCTGGCGTTGGAGGGGGGTGGCGGTGGGCCACCAGGGGCTGCGGACGATGAGGCGTGTTTCGTGTTCGGCGCGCGTGAAGGGGTCGGCGTCGTCGGGGAGGGGTGGTTCTGGTGGGGACGCCGGGGGGGTGGCGGCGTAGGCGGGGATGGTGTGGGGGCGCCGGGAGGGCCAGGGGTGTTGGCCCGGGGCGCTGGGCCATGTCGGTTGGCCGAGGGGGCTCGGCCAGCCCGGTTGTCCGGGCGGGGGGCCTTGGGGGCCGGGAGGACGCCACACCACGGGGTCATCGTAGTGGGCGGTGGGGTGGGCGGGGTTTGGCGTGGAGGGGTTTGGGGGTGTGTCGGGTGTGTGGGTTTCGCCATGGGCGGATCCGGGTGAGGATCACGTCGCATGCGGTGAGCGGGGTTTGAACAGTAGGGTCTAGACGTCCGCGCCGGTGTGCTCGTGTGGGCGGCCGGTGCCATGGTGGAGGAAGGAGTCGCGTGGGGTCGCACGATTCGCACACCCGACGTCTGCCGGGGTTGTTCGGTAGCCCTGACACGTCTTCGTTCACGGAGTTCCTGGCCGGGTATGCGCCGGAGTTGCTGCCTGGGCGGCGTGTGCTGCCGGCGTCGTCGGCGGGGGAGGAGATTCCGCACGGTACGACGATCGTGGCGGTGACGTTCCCGGGCGGTGTGGTGATGGCGGGCGATCGGCGCGCGACGGCGGGGCACATGATCGCTCAGCGGGATGTGGAGAAGGTGTTCCGGGCCGACGAGTTCTCGGCGATCGCGGTGGCGGGGACCGCGGGGATCGGGATGGAGCTCGTGCGGTTGTTCCAGGTGGAGCTGGAGCACTATGAGAAGCGGGAGAGCCGTCCGCTGTCGATGGAGGGCAAGGCGAACCGGCTGGCGACCATGATCCGGGGGAATCTGGGTCTGGCGATGCAGGGGCTGGCGGTGGTGCCGTTGTTCGCGGGGTACGACGAGGAGCGGGACGAGGGGCGCATCTTCTCCTACGATCCGGCGGGGGGCCGGTATGAGGAGCGGGAGTTCCATTCGATCGGTTCGGGGTCGGTGTTCGCGCGGGGGGCGTTGAAGAAGCTGTACCGTGCGGATCTGTCGGCCGAGGACGCGGCGACGGTGTGCGTGCAGGCGTTGTACGACGCGGCCGATGATGATTCGGCGACCGGTGGGCCTGATCTGGCGCGCCGTATCTTCCCGGTGGTGGCGACGGTGACGGCCGACGGTTACCGCAGGCTGGGTGAGGACGAGGTGGGCGCGTTGGCGCAGGCCGTGGTGGAGGCTCGGTTCGAGTCGCCCGGTGGTCCGACCGCTCCGCTGCGATAGAAGGGATCCGACCGGTGTCCATGCCGTTCTATGTGTCGCCCGAGCAGCAGATGAAGGACAAGGCGGACTATGCGCGTAAGGGGATCGCGCGGGGCCGCAGTGTCGTGGTGCTGCAGTATGACGACGGCATCTTGTTCGTTGCGGACAATCCGTCGCGGGCGCTGCACAAGATCAGTGAGATTTACGACCGTATCGCGTTCGCGGCGGTCGGGAAGTACAACGAGTTCGAGAATCTGCGGCTGGGCGGGGTGCGGTACGCGGATATCAACGGGTACCAGTACGACCGGCGTGATGTGACGGCGCGCGGGTTGGCGAACGTGTACGCGCAGTCGCTGGGGACGATCTTCACGGAGACGAACAAGCCGTACGAGGTGGAGCTGGTGGTGGCCGAGGTGGGGGAGGATGCCGCCTCGGATCAGATCTACCGGTTGACGTTCGACGGTTCGGTGGCCGACGAGCACGGTTATGTGGCGATGGGCGGTCAGGCCGATGCGGTGGCGCAGGCGTTGAAGGACCGGTTCCGGGAGGGGATGGGTCTGGCGGAGGCGCTGCTGGCGGCGGTGCGGTCGCTGGAGGCGCAGGATTCGGATCGCCGGTTGGAGGCGACGTCGTTGGAGGTCGCGGTGTTGGACCGCAACCGTGAGCACCGGTTGTTCAAGCGGCTTCCGGCGGCGCGTATCGAGGCGTTGCTGCGTGAGGCGGAGAGCGGTTCGGCGGGTGCGTCGTCGGAGGGCGCGTCGGGGGACGGGGGTTCTGAGTCGTCCTGAGCCGCCGGTGCGGTGCCGTGTCGCCCGTAGAGGGCGCGTGGCGCGGTTTTTCGGTGGTGTGACCCGTCGTGGGTGGTCGTTCCCGGGTGGGGCGGCTGGTCACGGCGGGTTTTTTCTTGGGGTGTGCGGCGCGGTGCCGGTTTTGTGTGGTGCGGGTGGCGGGTCGTGCGGCGGTCAAACCTGTCGGGGGTGGCCGTCCCTGGCCTGTTGGCTGGTGCGAAACGAGGGGCTGTGGAGACTGCCAAGTGGCGGTCCTGCCGCATAGGCTCGCTGGTGTGGACAGGCGCATCTTCGGGCTCGAGAACGAGTACGGCGTCACCTGCACCTTCCGCGGGCAGCGGCGGTTGTCACCCGACGAGGTGGCCCGCTACTTGTTCCGGCGGGTGGTGTCGTGGGGCCGCAGCAGCAACGTGTTCCTGCGCAACGGCGCGCGGCTCTACCTGGACGTGGGCAGCCACCCCGAGTACGCGACGCCCGAGTGTGACAGCGTCATCGATCTGGTGACGCATGACAAGGCCGGTGAGCGGATCCTGGAGGGTCTTCTGGTGGACGCCGAGCGGCGTCTGCGGGAGGAGGGGATCGCCGGCGACATCTACCTGTTCAAGAACAACACCGATTCGGCGGGCAATTCGTACGGCTGCCACGAGAACTATCTGGTGGGGCGGCACGGGGAGTTCGGGCGGCTGGCGGACGTGCTGATCCCGTATCTGGTGACGCGGCAGATCATCTGCGGTGCGGGCAAGGTGCTGCAGACGCCGCGGGGGGCGGTGTACTGCGTGTCGCAGCGGGCCGAGCACATCTGGGAGGGGGTGTCGTCGGCGACCACGCGGTCCCGGCCGATCATCAACACGCGGGACGAGCCGCATGCCGATGCCGAGCGGTTCCGCCGGCTGCATGTGATCGTGGGCGACTCGAACATGAGCGAGACCACGATGCTGCTGAAGGTGGGCGCGACCGACCTGGTGCTGCGGATGATCGAGGCGGGCGTGGTGATGCGGGACCTGACGCTGGAGAACCCGATCCGGGCGATCCGCGAGGTCAGCCATGACATGACGGGGCGGCGGAAGGTGCGGCTGGCCAACGGCCGGGAGGCCAGTTCGCTGGAGATCCAGAAGGAGTACTACGGCAAGGCGAAGGACTTCATCGACCGGCGCGGCGGGGATCCGGTGGTCAAGCGGGTGCTGGATCTGTGGGAGCGGACGCTGCGGGCGGTGGAGACCGGGGATCTGGATCTGGTGGCGCGGGAGATCGACTGGGTGACGAAGTACCGGATGATCGAGCGGTACCGGCGCAAGTACGATCTGCCGCTGTCGTCGCCGCGGGTGGCGCAGCTGGATCTGGCGTATCACGACGTGCACCGCGACCGGGGGCTGTACTACCTGATGGAGAAGCGCGGTGCGGTGGAGCGGGTGACGCGTGATCTGGAGGTGTTCGAGGCCAAGTCGGTGCCGCCGCAGACGACGCGGGCGCGGTTGCGGGGGGAGTTCATCCGGCGGGCGCAGGAGAAGCGGCGGGACTTCACGGTCGACTGGGTGCATCTGAAGCTGAACGATCAGGCGCAGCGGACGGTGCTGTGCAAGGATCCGTTCCGGTCGGTGGACGAGCGGGTCGACAAGTTGATCGCCGGTATGTGAGGGCGGTGTGGGGCCGGGGGCGGTGCCGGTGCGGGGTGCCGTCCCCGGTTTCGCGCGTGTAGGGCTACTGGCGGGTCACCTTGGCGGTAGGGTGTGCGCTCAGTCCGGGTCGCCGTGCGTTGGGTGAGGAGCCGCATGCGCCGTCGTGTCTTCGCGCCGTTGCTGGGGATCGTGCTGGTGGCGCCGCTGGTGTTGGCCGCGGGGTGTTCGGGTGGGGACGACGTCGAGGTGACGGTCCGGGGGAGGTTCGGGGCGCGTCCGGAGGTGTCGTTCCCGAAGGGGGCGCCGAGTGCGGAGCTGGCGGTGAAGACGCTGGTGAAGGGGGACGGCGAGGGGGCGCGCAAAGGGGATCTGGTGGTGGCCGACTATGTCGGTTACCGGTGGGGCAAGGACGGCAACAAGTTGCTGGCCAACAGTTATCTGGCGGGGGTGCCGGGGGCGTTTCCGACGGGTCGGCTGGTTCCGGGGTTGGACAAGGCGCTGCTGGGGGCGCGGGCGGGTGACCGGGTGGTGGCCAAGATTCCGCCTTCGGAGGGGTACGGCGACAAGGGCGACACCCAGCATCAGGTGGGCCCGGACGATTCGCTGGTGTACGTGCTGGACGTGCGGGGGGTGTACGGGAAGGCGGCGCATGCGCAGGGCCGGGCGCAGGCGTTGGACGATGCGGGGCTGCCGCGTGTGTCGGGCGGCGGGCAGGGGCAGGCGCCGCAGGTCACGGTGCCGCGTGTGGCGGCGCCGAAGAAGCTGCAGGTGCGCACCCTGATCCAGGGGCGGGGGCCGGTGGTCGCCAAGGGGCGGCTGCTGGCGTTGCAGTATGTGGGGGTGTTCTGGCGGAACGGCCAGGTGTTCGACTCGTCGTGGCGCAGCGGCCGCCCGTATGCGGTGACGATCGGTACGGGCCAGGTGATGAAGGGCTGGGACCAGGCGTTGGTGGGGCAGCGGGTGGGCAGCCGCCTGCTGCTGGTGGTGCCGCCGTCGCTGGGGTACGGCAAGGAGGGGCTGGCGCAGGCCGGTATCAGGGGTGACGACACGCTGGTGTTCGTCGTGGACCTGCTGGGCGTGCACTAGTCGTTTCCGGGGCGGGGGCGGTTTTCTAACGCCGGTTCCGGTTGTTCTTAGACTGGGCCGGTGGAGGATTTCGAGGCTTTCGGTGCGCTGCGCGACCCGTTGCGGCGGCGGCTGTACGAGTACGTGGCGGCGCAGGATCATCCGGTGAGCCGGAACGAGGCGGCCGAGGCGGCGGGGGTGGCGCGGACGCTGGCGGCGTTCCATCTGGACAGGCTGGCCGAGGCGGGGCTGCTGGAGACCGAGAGCCGCCGGTTGACGGGGCGGTCGGGGCCGGGGGCGGGGCGTCCGGCCAAGCTGTACCGGCGGTCGGCGGGGGAGCGGGCGCTGTCGCTGCCGCCGCGCGACTACCGGACGGCGGCCGAGGTGCTGGCCGAGACGGCCGAGGCGGCGGGGTTGGACGAGGAGTTGCGGGCGGCGGCCCGGCGCCGGGGGCGGGCGTTGCGCGGCGCGGGGCCCGTGGGCGGTCTGGGGGAGGCGGAGGCCGTGCTGGCGCGCCGCGGGTACGAGCCGCGGCGTGAGGAGGGCGGTGCGGTGCGGATGCGCAACTGCCCGTTCCACGCGCTCGCCGAGCAGTTCCCGCCGCTGGTGTGCGGGATGAACCTGGCGCTGCTGGAGGGGCTGCTGGAGGGGGCGGAGGGGGTGCGGGCGCGGATGGACGCGCGTCCGGGGTGGTGCTGCGTGGTGGTGGAGGAGACCCCTTCTAAAAACAACGAAGATTGACATACGGTGCGGGCATGACGGAACATCATCTCGCCCAGATCAACGTGGCCGCGCTGAAGGAGCCCCTGGACGCCCCGGGCATGGCGGAGTTCGTGTCCCTGCTCGACCCGGTCGACGCGCTGGCCGACCGGTCGCCCGGCTTCGTGTGGCGCCTGGTGGGGGAGGGCGCCAACGACGCCACCGGCGTGCGTCCCGTCGGCGCCGACGTGATCATCAACATGTCGGTGTGGGAGTCGCGGGAGGCGCTGTGGGACTTCGTGTACCGCAGCGCCCACCTGGAGGCGCTGCGGCGCCGCCGGGAGTGGTTCCGGCGGCACGTGGACGCCCACCAGGCGCTGTGGTGGATCCCCGCCGGCCGCATCCCCACGGTGGAGGAGGGCGTGGAGCGCCTGGAGCTACTGCGCGGCCGGGGGCCGTCCCCGGACGCGTTCACCTTCCGCGACTTCTACACCCCGGACGGGGTCCCCGAAGGGGCGCAGCCCGCCCGGGCCTGAGGGCCGCCCACTGACCGGACGGCCGCCCCCTGACCGGACCGCGGCCGGTCAGGCGAGCAGGGAGGCGGCGTGGCGGCCCGCGGCGGCGGCCGACAGGAAGTAGGCCGGGTCCTCGTCCAGGCGGCGGCCCATCGTCGACAGCCGCACCCCCCAGTCCGCCTCGGCGGCCCGCAGCACGTCGCGCAGGCCGTCCACCGGCACCGGCACCAGGGTGTGGCGCTCGCCCAGCGGCGCCGCCTGCGCCGCGACGCGCTGCCCCAGCTCCCCGCCCAGTTCGGGCACGACGACGTCGGCGGGGGCCAGCGCGACGCGCCCGTAGGCGGTGAGGCTGTGGTGGGACACGCCCTGGTGCCGTTCGCGGGCGTCGCCCTCGCTGACCCGCAGGGACGCCACGGGGCGCCCCGACAGGGCGGCGGCGGCGTTGACGGCCTCCCCGGCCGCGACGCCGGAGAACCCCCAGCGGGTGCCGCTGCCCAGGTTGCCGGGCCCCTGCGCCACGACCGCCACGTCGGCGTCCAGTACGAGCCGCGCGGCCAGCAGCCCGGTGTGGACGGTGACGGTCTCCAGGTCGCCGCCGAACGCCTGCCCGACGGTGACCGCGGCGGCCAGCGCGCCGGCCTGCCGCAGCCGGGCGATCGACATGGAGAACCAGGCGGGCAGGGCGCCGCCGTCGGTCATCACGTACACCACGCGGGTGCCGGGCCGGTCGGCCAGCAGGCCCGCCAGGATCGGCGGCAGCGCCGAGTGCAGGTCGGCCACGATCACCGGCATGCCGTCCACCGAGTCGGCGTCGCGCAGCGTCGCGTGGTGGGGGGAGTCCTGCTCGTCGGCGCCCAGCACGGTGGCCTGCAGCGGGGTGTAGCGGGCCTTGACCAGGTGGCCGGGGCCGGACGGGTCGGGCGGCAGCCGGTCGGGGACGGCCACGACCATGGCGTAGCCGCCGGTGCCCAGGCCGAGGGCCAAGGCCGTAGTGTTGAGCAGGACGGTGTCGCCCGGTTGCGGCCGGCCCACCAGTGCGGTGTAGGCCAGGGCACGCCGGGTGCCGTCGCCGTCGATCGTCACGTCGAGCTCGACCGCCCCCGGCCATTCCCGGCGGACGCCTTCAACCGTGCCTTTGCGCCATCGGATCACAGCAGGAAACGGTAGCGTCCTGATCGGAGGAATCGTCCGGGAACGCGCGGGCTCGCCGAGCGGACCGCAGCACGACTTCGAGGTGGTGGCCAAGTGTCGCGGCGCAAGACCGAGCGCCTGCTCAATCTGGTGGTCTGCCTGCTGGCCACGCGGCGTTATCTGACCGCCGAGCAGATCCGCCGGGCGGTGCCCGGCTACCCCGACTCCGACGAGGCGTTCAAGCGGATGTTCGAACGCGACAAGGAGGAGCTGCGCGAGCTGGGGGTGCCGCTGGAGGTGGGCAGCGACCGGCTCGGCGGGGGCGGGGAGGAGACCGGGTACCGGATCCCCCGGCAGGCCTACGAGCTGCCCGACATCCATCTGACGCGCGACGAGGCGGCGGTGCTGGGGCTGGCGGCGCGGGTGTGGCAGCGCGCCAGCATGGCCGACGCGGCGTCGGGGGCGCTGCTGAAGCTGCGCGCGGCCGGGGTGGAGACCGACACCGCGAGCGCGCCGGGCATCGAGCCGCGGCTGGACACCGGCGAGCCGTCGTTCCCGGCGCTGTGGGAGGCGGTGCGCGACGGCCGCCCGGTGGCGTTCGACTACCAGGGGGTGGGCCGCACCCGGGTGACGCGGCGGCACCTGGAGCCGTGGGGCGTGGTGAGCCGCCGGGGCCGCTGGTACGTGGTGGGGCACGACCGCGACCGGGAGGAGACGCGGGTGTTCCGGCTCAGCCGCATCGTCGGGGAGGTCGCGCCCGACGGCCCGCCCGGCAGCGTCACCGTCCCGCCGGGGGTGGACGTGCGGCGCATCGCGTTCACCCGGGGCGACCCGGTGAGCGAGCCGCGTCCGGCCACGGTGCGGCTGCGGGCGGGCGCCGCGCAGGGGCCGCGGCGCTGGGCGCGGGACGTGCGGCCGGTGGGCGACGGGACGTGGGACGAGGCCGTCCTGACCTTCCGCGACGTCGACCGGTTCGCCCCGTACCTGGCGCGGTTCGCCGACGACGTGGTCGTGCTGGACCCGCCGGACCTGCGGGAGGCGGTCATCTGGCAGCTGAAGGCGGCGCTGGCGGCGCACGACCGGTGACCGGCGGCCGGACGGGAGCGGACGGGGAGCGGACGGGGAGCAGGCGATGACGGGGAGTGAGCGATGACGGGGCGGAGCACGGGGGCGCCCGCGGCCCGGGCGGCGGGCCGCGCCACCACCTCCACCGACCGGCTGGCGCGGCTGCTGGCGCTGGTGCCGTATGTGATCAGCCGGGACTCGGTGGCGCTGGACCAGGCCGCGCGGGCGTTCGGCGTCACCGAGAAGCAGCTGATCGACGACCTGAACCTGCTGTGGTGCGTGGAGCTGCGCGCGCCCGACCCCTACTGCCCGATCGACCTGTCCTACGAGGGCGGGGAGATCATCGTCACCGAGGCCGAGTCGATCGCCCGGCCGCTGCGGCTGAAGGTCGACGAGGCCAGCGCGCTGCTGGTGGCGCTGCGGATGCTGGCGGACATCCCCGGCCTGCCCGACCGCGACGCGCTCAGCCGCCTGATCGCCAAGCTGGAGACCGCGGCGGGCGCGGCGGCGGCGCCGGCCAGCAAGGTGGCGGTGGAGGTCGCCGCGGGCGGCGCGGCGGACGTGCACGGCCACCTGGCGAGCCTGCGCGACGCGATCGCCCGGGGCCGGCGGGTGCACCTGGCGTACTACGTGCCCGCCCGCGACGAGAACACCGAACGCGACGTGGACCCCATGCGGCTGCTGGTGGTGGAGGGCAGCACGTACCTGGAGGGGTGGTGCCGCCGCGCCGAGGCGGTGCGGCTGTTCCGCCTGGACCGCATCACGTCGCTGCGGGTGCTGGACGAGGTGCCCGCGCAGGTCCCCGAGGACGCCGAGCCGCGCGACGTGGACGCCGGCCTGTACCGGCCCTCGCCCGACGACGTCGTGGTCACCCTGGAGCTGACCGCGCAGGGCCGCTGGGTCGCCGACTACTACCCGTGCGAGAGCGTGCGGGAGCTGGGGGAGGGGCGGCTGGAGGTGGTGCTGCGCACCTCCGACACCCGCTGGGTGCGGGGCCTGGCCCTGCGGCTGGGCGACCAGGGCCGCGTGGTGGCGCCCGCCGAGCTGGCCGCCGAGGTGCGCGGCGACGCCGCCCGCGCCCTGGCGCTGTACGGGCACGCGTGACGGGGGCTCCGGCGGGACGGAGGCTCCGGCAGAAGGACGGACTTCGGCGGAAGGGCAGACTTCGGCGGAAGGGCAGACTTCGGCAGGGCCGCGGCGAGGGCCGCGGGGACGGGCGCGGCGCCCGGTCCGGGTGTTGTTCGCACTGTTTCGTAGTGATACGACGTCCATGTGAACATCACGTGACGGTGCCGCGCGGACCGGTCCGGATGACGACAGCGGTGGAGGACGTCGGTTACCGTGGCGGACGTGGGATGGGTCGGTGTGTCGGTGGCGCTGGGCTTCGCGGGCCTGGCCGTGCTGGCGGTGTGCGCGTTCAGGGTCTACCTGGGGGTGCGCCGCCTGGGCCGGGAGTTGGGCCGGGCGCGGCGGCGGCTGGCCCCGCGGCACTCGGCGCTGACCGAGGAACTGCGCATCCTGCAGGACAGGACGGCTCCCCGGGGGGAGGCGCGGCGTCGCCAGGACGGCGTACGATCGTCGTGAGTAGACCTGCTGAAGAGGAATGTCATGGGTAATTTCGGCACCAGCGAGATCCTGATCGTCCTGCTGGTCGTGCTGCTGCTGTTCGGGTCGGCCAAGCTGCCCCAGCTGGCCCGCTCGCTGGGCAAGTCAGCGCGCATCCTGAAGGCCGAGACCAAGGGCCTGCGCGAGGACGACGAGCCCGCGGCCGCGCCGCAGGCGGCGCAGAGCGACCCGCGCCAGGAGGCCGCCCGGCTGCGCGAGGAGGCCGCCCGCCTGGAGCGCGAGGCCGCCGCCGCCGACGGTGCCGCCGCCCCCCGGCGTCCGCTGCCCTCCGGCGAGCCGATCCAGGGCGTTCCGGTCTCCGACCCCAACCAGATCCGCAACTCCTGACCGCGTCCCCGGCGTCGCCCCGGTGCCGTACCGTGACGTACAGCGCGTGCCGTACGCGCCGCACACGCTGCACGTGCCGCGTGTGCCGCCGTCCGGTGCCGCGCCGCGGTGCCGCCGCGCGGGGCGGCCGGGCGAGCGTGCGGCGCCCGCCTCTTCCGCACCCGCGGCGCCCCGCGCGCACCCATCCGACCCTCGTGCCCGCGTGAGCGGCGGCACCCGACCCCGAAGCCGACGATGAAGTTTCTGAGCCCGCGCAGCGGCAAGGCCGTCGACCCCGAAGGCCGCATGCCGCTGATGGACCATCTGCGCGAACTGCGCAACCGGCTGATCAAGGCGCTGCTGGCCCTGCTGGTCGGGACGATCGTCGGCTGGATCTTCTTCCAGCCCATCTGGGACTTCCTCAAGGACCCCTACTGCTCGCTGCCCGCCTCCCAGCAGCTGGAGGCGGGCAAGTGCACCCTGGTGGTCAACACCATCTTCCAGCAGTTCTTCCTGCGCCTGAAGATCTCCTTCATCGTCGGCATCGTGATCTCCTCGCCGGTGTGGCTGTACCAGGTGTGGGCGTTCGTGGCGCCCGGGCTGTACCGGCGGGAGAAGCGCTGGACGTACGTGTTCCTCAGCGCGGCGATCCCGCTGTTCCTGGTCGGCACCGTGCTGGCGTACCTGACCGTCGACAAGGGCCTGCAGCTGTTCCTGGGCGGGTTCTCCATCGACGACGTCACCGCGCTGATCACCGTCGACCACTACCTCGGCTACGTGCTGGCCATGCTGCTGGTGTTCGGCATGACCTTCGAGCTGCCGCTGTTCGTGGTGGTGCTGAACATGGCCGGCGTGCTGAGCTTCGAGATGATCAAGAAGTCGCAGCGGATCGCGATCTTCGGGATCTTCGTGTTCGCGGCCGTGGCCACCCCCAGCGGCGACCCGTTCACCATGCTGGCGCTGGCCCTGCCCACCCTGCTGCTGTTCGAGGTGTCGGCGGTGCTGGCGTACTTCAACGACCGGCGCCGCGCCCGCCGCCCCGACCCCTACGCGGGCCTGTCCGACGACGAGGCGTCCCCGCTGGACCTGGACGAGATCGACGCGGAGCTGGAACAGCGCGGACGCCCCGCCGACCCGGCCCGCTGACGCCCCCCGGCCCGGCCGCCCCGGCCCTCCGACCGCCTGCGGCCCGGCCGCCGGGCCTTCCGCGACGACCGACCGCCGGCCCGTCCCGGCCCGCGCGCCCCGGCGCCCGGAATTGGGAATCGGGCCGGGTGAAAACGTAGGCTCGACTCATGACCACCCCCGACACGCAGTCGGCAACCGAATCCCCCGCGGCGCGGTACTCGGCGTTCCGCAGGCGCACCGCGGGCAACGGCCCCGCCCTGCTGGACTTCCAGACCCTCTACGACTTCGACCTGGACCCGTTCCAGATCGAGGCGTGCCGCGCCCTGGAGTCCGGCAGCGGCGTCCTGGTCGCCGCGCCCACCGGCTCCGGCAAGACGGTGGTGGGGGAGTTCGCCGTCCACCTGGCCCTCACCGGCGGCCGCAAGTGCTTCTACACCACGCCCATCAAGGCGCTGTCCAACCAGAAGTACGCCGACCTGGTGAGCCGCTACGGCCCCGAGAAGGTCGGCCTGCTCACCGGCGACAACAGCGTCAACGGCGAGGCGCCCGTGGTGGTGATGACCACCGAGGTGCTGCGCAACATGCTCTACGCCGCCTCGCCCACCCTGTCCGGGCTGGCGTTCGTGGTGATGGACGAGGTGCACTACCTGGCCGACCGGTTCCGCGGCGCGGTCTGGGAAGAAGTGATCATCCACGTGCCGGACTCGGTGCGGATCGTGGCGCTGTCGGCCACCGTCAGCAACGCCGAGGAGTTCGGCGAGTGGCTGCAGGCCGTCCGCGGCGACACCGCCGTGATCGTCGACGAGCACCGGCCCGTCCCGCTGTTCCAGCACATGCTGGTCGGCACCCGCCTGTACGACCTGTTCGTCGAGACCGGCAAGGGCGCGCACCGGCAGGCCCGGGTCAACCCGCAGCTGCAGCGCATCGCCGTGGAGGAGGTGCGCCGAGCCAAGCTCAACCAGAACCGCCGCACCGGCCGCCGCCGCGCGCCCCGCCCCGCCCGGTTCCGGCCGCCCGCCCGGCCCGAGGTGGTGGAGCGGCTCGACCGGGCCGGGCTGCTGCCGGCGATCCACTTCATCTTCTCCCGCAACGGCTGCGACACCGCCGTCCTGCAGTGCCTGCACGCCGGGCTGCGGCTGACGTCCAAGGAGGAGAGCGAGGAGATCCGCGCGCACGTCGAGCTGCGCACCGCCGACATCGCCCCCGAGGACCTGGCGGTGCTCGGCTACGACGACTTCCTGGCGGCGCTGGAACGCGGCATCGCCGCCCACCACGCCGGGATGCTGCCGACCTTCAAGGAGATCGTCGAGGAGCTGTTCGTCCGCGGGCTGATCAAGGTGGTGTTCGCCACCGAGACCCTGGCCCTGGGCATCAACATGCCCGCCCGCACCGTGGTGATCGAACGGCTCGACAAGTGGAACGGCGAGGCCCACGTCGACCTCACCCCCGGCGAGTACACCCAGCTCACCGGGCGCGCCGGCCGCCGCGGCATCGACGTCGAGGGCCACGCGGTGGTGGTGTGGAGCCCGAACGTCGACCCCGGGTCGGTCGCCGGGCTGGCCGGCACCCGCACCTACCCGCTGAACTCCAGCTTCCGCCCGTCCTACAACATGGCGGTCAACCTGGTCGGCGCCGTCGGCGTCGAACGCGCCCGCACCCTGCTGGAGGAGTCGTTCGCCCAGTTCCAGGCCGACCGCGCCGTCGTCGGCCTGGCCCGGCAGGTGCACCGCAACGAGGAGGCCCTCGCCGGGTACGCGCAGGCCGCCGAGTGCCACCTGGGCGACTTCATGGAGTACGCGGCGCTGCGCCGCCGCCTGTCCGACCGGGAGGCCGAGCTGGCCCGCGAGCGGTCCGCGGCGCGCCGCGCCGAGGCCGCCCGCAGCCTGGAGCGGCTGCGGCCCGGCGACGTCATCCACGTGCCGTCCGGGCGCCGCTCCGGCCTGGCGGTGGTGCTCGACCCCGGGCTCGGCCGCCGCTCCGACGGGCCCGCGCCGCTGGTGCTGACCGTCAACCGGTCCGTGCAGCGGCTGTCGGTGCAGGACTTCCCCCGCGCCGTCGAACCCGTCGAGCGGCTGCGCATCCCCAAGGGGTTCAGCCCGCGCAACCCGCAGGCCCGCCGCGACCTGGCCGCCACGTTGCGCAACAAGGTCCCCGACGACGCCCACGAGCGGCGCCGCGGCGGCCGCGGCCGGGACGTGCCCGCCGCCGACGACCGCGAGATCGCCGAACTGCGCGCCCGGCTGCGCCGCCACCCCGTGCACGGCTGCGACAAGCGCGAAGAGCACGCCCGCTGGGCCGAACGCTACTACCGGCTGGAACGCGAGACCGAGCAGCTGCGCCGCCGCGTCGAGGGCCGCTCGCAGGTCATCGCCCGCACCTTCGACCGGGTCTGCGCCGTCCTGCAGCAGCTCGGCTACCTCGACGGCGACACCGTCACCGACGAGGGCCGCCGCCTCGGCCGCATCTACAACGAGCTGGACCTTCTGACGGCCGAGTGCCTGCGCGCCGGGGTGTGGGAGCACCTCGGGCACGCCGAACTGGCCGCGTGCGTGTCGGCGCTGGTGTACGAGTCGCGGCAGCCCGACGACGCCGCCCCGCCCCGCACCCCCGGCGGGCAGACCCAGGAGGCCCTGGCCGCCATGGTGCGGCTGTGGGGGCAGCTGGACGCCGTGGAGAAGGACAACCGCGTGTCGTTCCTGCGCGAACCCGACCTGGGGTTCGCCTGGACCGCCTACCGGTGGGCGCAGGGCCACGACCTGGACGAGGTGCTGCTGGAGACCGACCTGACCGCCGGGGACTTCGTCCGCGCCGTCAAGCAGCTGCTGGACCTGCTCGGGCAGATCGCCGACGCGGCCCCCGACAACAGCCACATCCGCAAGACCGCCCGCCGCGCCATCGACGCCATGCGCCGCGGCGTCGTCACCTACTCCTCCGTCGCCTGACGCGGCCGGCCCCGCCCGCGCGCCGCGCCGGCGGGGCCGCGGTCCGCGCCGGCGGTTCAGTCGCCGCCGTCGGCGAGGGCGCGCAGGCCCGGCAGGTCCTCCACGACGATCTTGCGCCAGCCGGTGCGGACCAGGCCCCGGGCGCGCAGGTCGTTCAGCGCCCGGGCGACGGTCTCGCGGGAGGCGTCCATCCAGCTGCCCAGCTCCTCCTGCGACAGCGGCGGCGCGATCGCGATGCGGCCGTCCGGGCCGGGCGGGCCGTGCCGGGCCGACATCTCCGCCAGCTGCGCCAGCAGCCCGGCCAGCCGCCGGGTGCCCCGGGCCGACACGTGCGCCTGCAGGCGCCGGTCGGCGTCGTCCTGCCGCCGCACCAGCGTGCCGCTGACCAGCCGCCACACCGCCGGATGGCCGTCGAGGAACGCGGTGAAGCGCGCCGCGGGCACCACCAGCGCCCGCACCGGGCTCAGCGCCGTCACCGTCGCCGACCGGCGGCGGCCCCCCAGCACGGCGCTCTCGCAGATCAGGTCGCCCGGGCCGCGCACCGCCAGCACCACGTCGCGCCCCTCGGACGTCGTGGAGGTGACCTTGGCCCAGCCGCTTTCGATGACGATGATGTGGTCGGAGTCCTCGCCCTGGAAGCACAGCGGCGTCCTGGCCGGGTAGGTGCGCGGGCGCGCCGCGGCGCGCAGGGCCGCGCGCAGCTCGGCGTCCAGCGCGTTCCAGAAGCCGTCGTGCGGCGCGGCGGCGGCGCCCGCGCCGGGCGGG
>NZ_BAABDO010000072.1:19871-36816 GCF_039539665.1 Actinomadura keratinilytica | reverse complement strand
GGCCGGCTCGGCGGCCGGCGGGCCGGCGCCGGGCGGCCGGTCTCGGGCGAGCAGCGCCGCGTCGGCGGCGCGCAGGCCGCCCATGGCGACGATCTCCCCGTCCAGTTCCCCGACGAGGAACTCGCCGCCGTCGCACAGGTAGATCTCCTCCATGCGGAACAGGTCGTGCTCGTAGTAGACGCCGTCGCCGGGCCGCAGCCCCACCTGGGCGAGCCCCTCGCGGTGCAGGGCGAGCACCGTCGCGTGGTCGCCGTCGCGGTAGCGGCGCAGCCTGAGCCGCCCGAGGCTCCATTCCGGCGGTTCGCTCCGGAGCCGGACCAGGCTCCGGAGCGAACCGGCCCCCGCTGCCTCGCCGCCCCGGGCGCGTCCCGTCGCAGGCCGCCCGCCGACGCCCGTGCCGTGCGCGCCGGCACCGGACCTCGGGACGGTGCCGCCGTGTGCCGCCGCCATGGCGGATCACACCTGCTCGGCCGGGGGGACGGCCGACGGGGCGCCCCCGGCGGCGGGGCTCTTGACCGACGGCGCCGCCAGGGCCTCGTAGAACTCGTGCAGCTGCTGCATCTCGCCGTGCTTGTCGCGCACGGCGGCGCCGAGCTGGCGCGCGCGGTGCACCAGGATGTCGGAGCGGTGCTCGCCCGGCAGCTCGGTGATGGCGTTCTGCGCCTCCTGCAGCGCCGCGTCCGGATGGCCCGCCTGCAACTTGCAGGCGGCCCGGTCGAGGCGGACCAGGGTCAGGTCCACGTGGTCGCTGGGCGAGTACAGGGTCAGCGCGCGGCTGAGGACCTCGTCGCCGTGCCGGTGGTCGCCCAGGCTGGTGAGGGTGTCGCCCTCGTAGAACGTCAGCTGCCGCTCGGTGAACCCGAACACCAGGTCGCCGGTGTTGTCCTTGGGCAGCTGGTCGAACACGGCGCGGCCGCGCACCAGGGCCCGGCGGGCGCTGGGGGCGGCGTCGCCGCGCCCGCGCAGGGCCAGCATGCCGAGGGCGCGCGCCTCCACGGCGGGCGCCATCGCACCCGCCACGCTGGGCGCGCGGCCCGCGAGGTCCTGCGCCTTGCGCGCCAGCTGGAGGGCCTCGCGCGGGTCGCCGTAGTACATCGGCACCAGCGACTCGCGCACCGTCACCCAGGCCCGCAGCGCGCGGTCGCCGGTCTCGTCGGCGGCGGTGCGGGCGGTGCGGAAGAACGACCGCGCCAGCCGGTGGTCCCCCAGGTTGATCATGATGAGCCCGGACAGCCCGGCCAGCTGGGCGGCGATGCGGCACAGCCGCTCCTGCAGTTCCACCGGCTGCCGCCGGTCGCACATGCGGCGCACCTCGCTGAAGTCCAGCAGCACGTCGCACAGCATCCGCAGCGAGGGCGTGGCCTGGTACTGGCGGCCGTAGGCGAGCGTGGTCTCCTCCCACTGGTCGAGCATCGTCGACGAGACCGTCGCGTTGACCAGGGTGTCGTCCATCTTGCGCCGGATGCCGTCCACCGCCCCGAGGAACTGGCCGTCCAGCGTCACGCCCGTCCCGGCCAGCAGCTGCAGAAGGGTCCTCCGAAGCACGATGTCCTCCTCTCCCACATCGATGGGCGCGGGCCCGTCGGCGCGGTCCGGCCCCCGCGGATCGTTGACCGTTATCCACTGGCGGTCGTCCGGCCGCGGGACGACCGCTCCTACGAGGGCGTCGGCCTCCCCGTCCGGCCCCGGCGCGGCAGCGGGGGCGGGGCGCCCGTCCGCGGCGGCGACGGCGGGGCGGACGGCGTGACCACGGCCGCAGATGCAGGGGCTCTGGTAGCCGAGATCGTCGGGTTCCACCCGGTAGACGGCGCACAGGTAGTGGAGGTATTCGGGGCCGGGCCGCTTGTAGCCGCTCTCATAGGCCGACAGCAGCGTCTCCCCGAGCCGGGGCGGCGCCTTGCCGTCCAGTTCGTACAGGGCCCGGACCTGGGCGACGATGTCGGACAGCGAGACCCCGTGGGACAGCCGGTGCGCCTTGATCCGGCTGGTGCCGAACAGCGGTCCGCACTGGTCGTGGATTTCCCGCGCGATCTGCACGGGCGAACGGTCGTGCGCGAGACCCCGCGCGCGTATTTGGCGCGCTATGTCGGTTTCCTTGCGTGGGGGGTCCGACATCGTTTTCCGGCCTCCTCACCGCACGGCGCCGGATGATCATCAAGGATCGTCCCGGAGCCGTGGCGACCGGCGTTTGCAATGACCACGGGTGATGATTTCTTGCGCACGCAGCGTAACCCTGGCGCCGGGGCAGGCCAAGCCATTTCCCGCAAACGCGAACGGATCGTGTGTGGGCGGCGATCTGCCGGTAGAGATTCTTCCTCCACCGGTGAACGTCCGTCGCCCAAGGACGGCCCAATCCGGGACTTCGCGAGACAGCCGCCTCTTGACCGGCCACCGTGAGAGTTGCAATTCTCACGGCGAGCGACAGCACCGATCCGCAGAGTTCGATCACTTCGAGCCCAGGGGAAGCGTCCGGTCGGTCCTCGTCGCGGCTCGATCGACAGAGGGGGTGCCCGGGTGGTCAGCGACGAACGCGTCGGCTACCTCAGGGAGCTTGAACAGGAACTCGACACGCGCGGGCTGGTCGCCCGGGTGGTGCGCACCCGCTCGGGCCCGGTGTTCCTGCGGGTGGTCAACCCCGAGGCGGCCAGCCTGGCGGAGGACGTCACCTGCGCGCCCGCCCCCGAGTCGCCGGACCACTACTACTGGTGGTCCTGGGGCGAGCGCATGCACCGGGTGGACGACCCGTGCGGCGCCGCCGTCAAACTCGAGCGCGTGCTGCAGCCGCTTTCCGAGGAGTCACGCCGCGAAACTCGCGGTAAAACTGGCGACGAAAATTGCGTCCAGACCCGCGACCCGGAGAGGCAGGGACTCCGGGGCCGCGGTCCGGACCCGGCCGGGAAGTGGCCCAACCGCCACGCCTAGCCGGGACACCGCCTCGTGGGGTCCGCGGCCTGGCGCGGAGGCCGCGGACCCCACGAGGTTCCGGACCATCCTCCACCGCCGCTCTTCCCGACCTTCACACACCCCCATCCGGCGCCTCCACACCGGACGGAAGCACACCGCCCCCACCCGGGGCCACGCGTCCGGCGCGGAAGCACCCGGCCAGGCGCTGCCCCCGCAGGCACCCGAAAAGCCTTGCGGGGTCACACAGCCCGACCGCGTGCCCGAATATTGGCACCGCGTCCTTCACCCACCCGATATGCACCGCCTCAGCCGTCACCCTCGGCGGCGGGCGGCACGGAGGCACGCCGCCGGGCGCAGCGTCCGTGGGCACACCGGTGGCCGCGTCTGGGTCCGCCTGCACGGATGAACGTCGGCATCGCAGCCTTCGTCGGCCCAACATGCGCCACCCCGGCCACCACACCCCGGCGCAACCCGGCCGGGCATGGCACGGATCGCACTCCCCCGGCCCGCGCGGCTGAACGTCGCCATGGCGGCCTTCATCCGCCCGACCGCCACTTCCCGACGCAGCCCGGACGGAAGGCAGCCGACCAGACGCAGCGCCCGCGGATGCACTGACAGGTCCCCGGGGCCCGTGCGGCTGGATGTCGGCGTTGCGGCGCCGTCCGGAGAGGGGGCCGCGGCGGCCGTTGCCGGTGGGGTTAGGGCATGGTCGCCGAGGTGGGAACGCCGCGCGGCGTCGCTTACGATCGTCGCGGACGCCTCGCCCCCAACGGGGGTGGCCGCAGCGTCCACGCCGCTGACGCCGTGCACCCGCGGCGACGTCGACAACCTGCCGGGAGGGTCCGACACCTATGCCGCTCAGCCTCCACGCGTCCCTGCCCTGGGCTCAGGACGGCACACCCGAGCAGGCGTGCCAGAGCCAGGACCCCAGCGTCGCCTGCCGGCTGGTATGGGGCATCTCCCACAACGAGGGTTTCACCCGGTTCTTCAAGACCTGGCTGGACCGGCCCCTCTACCTGATCCTCACGATCATCGTCACGCTGGCGGTGGCGCTGCTGCTGCGCTCGATGGCGCACCGCATGATCACCCGCATCACGCTGCGGATGGCCGAGAGCACCATGTCGGAGAAGGTCCGCGAGCGGACCCGCACGGTGTTCGACGGGTCGCCGGCGCTGCTCAACCAGCGGCGGGCCCAGCGCGCCAAGACGGTGGGGTCGGTGCTGCGCAGCATCGCCTCGATCGTGATCATGGGGACCGCGCTGTTCAGCATCCTCGGGCAGATCGGCCTGAACCTCACGCCGGTGCTGGCCAGCGCCACGGTGATCGGCGCGGCGGTGGGCTTCGGCGCGCAGAACATCGTCAAGGACGTGCTGGCGGGGCTGTTCATGCTGCTGGAGGACCAGTACGGCGTCGGCGACGTGATCGACGTGGGCAGCGCCAAGGGCACCGTCGAGGCGGTCACCCTGCGGGTCACCCGGATGCGGGACGTCAACGGGGTGGTGTGGTACGTCCCCAACGGGGAGATCAAGAAGGTCGGCAACGAGTCCCAGAACTGGGGCCGCGCCGTGCTCGACATCCCCGTGGACATCCACGAGGACACCGAGAAGGTCAGCCAGATCCTCAAGAACACCGCCGACGCGCTGGCCGCCGCCCCGGCCTGGGAGGAGCTCATCCTGGAGGAGCCGTCGGTGTGGGGCGTGCAGGCGCTGGCCGGCGACGCCATGGTCATCCGCGTGGTGCTCAAGACCGCCCCCGGACGGCAGGGCGACGTCGCCCGCGAGCTGCGCGAGCGCGTCAAGAAGGCGTTCGACGAGGCGGGCGTGTCCGTCGCCACCCCCGCCTAGTCGGGCGGCCGGGGTGCGCCGTGTGAAATAGGCTGGACGCGCTATGGCTGACCAACAGGTGACCTTTTTCGAAGCGGTCGGCGGCGAGGAGACCTTCCGGCGCCTGGTCCACCGCTTCTACCAGGGCGTCGCGGAGGACCCCCTGCTCCGTCCCCTCTACCCGGAGGAGGATCTCGGCCCGGCCGAGGAGAGGCTGCGGCTGTTCCTCATCCAGTACTGGGGCGGCCCGAACACCTACAGCCAGCGGCGCGGGCATCCGCGGCTGCGCATGCGGCACGCCCCGTTCGTGATCGGCGAGGCCGAGCGCGACGCGTGGCTGAAGCACATGCGCGACGCCGTCGACGAGCTGGACCTGCCCGAGCACCTCGACGAGATGCTGTGGAAGTACCTGACCATGGCCGCGCACAGCCTGGTCAACGCGCCCGTCTCAGGACAGTAGGGCGGGGCGTCCGCCCCGGAGAAGGCAACGGGACCGCCCCCGTGGGACGGTCCCGCGTCCGGGCGTGGCCGAAGGTCACAGCGGCGGGCGCCGCTCCAGCATCGGGTCGGTGGCGTCCGACGGCGTGCGCACCGCGGTGTCGGCCTGGGGCGCGGCGACGTCCGCCCAGCGCAGCAGGTCGGCGACGGCCTTGGTGCGCTGCCCGGCGGGCAGCCGGTCGATGAGGCGGCCGCTGTGGTTCATGCCGGGCGCCACGTACACCGCCGAGTCACGGCTGCCGCGGCCCAGGCGGAACGGCTTGGCGCCCCACGGGTCGTTCTCCCCGTAGAGGAACATCATGTGCTCGGCGTTGCCGCGCACCCAGCGGTCGATGTCCCGCATGGCCCGGCCGCCGTCGTAGCGCATGCGGATGTCGCGCGGCACGTACGTGCGCGGCTGGTAGCCGTCCTCGTACCGCAGCAGGGGGCGCAGGTGCCAGAACTGCGGCGTGGGCCAGCCGAGCTGGGTGCCCGCCTGGTAGTAGTACGGAATGTACGGGGCGAGGCCCTGGTCGGTGTAGAACGAGACGCCGGCGATGGCGTCCAGGCTCTGGTAGAGGACGTCGTCGGAGGCGTCCAGCGCGGGCAGAGCGGCGCAGTCGGACTGCAGCCGGTACTGCCAGAAGCCCCACTCGTAGTCCATGACGGAGTTCTCGAACGCCCGGTCGGGGCTGCCGAGGAGCTCGAACGTCCAGCCGTTCTCCGCCGCGTCGGCCTTGAGGCGCTGCAGCATCGCCGGGCGGCGCTTGAGGATCTCCCGGGCCAGGCTCTTCACGTGCGTGCGGCACCGGGCGTCGGTGCCGACCGTGGCGAAGAAGCGGTCGTAGGCCGAGTCGTCGTCGTTGTCGTGGTCGTTGGGCGCCACGTACACGACGCTGCCGTCGACGTCGCCCGGGTAGAAGCGCTTGTGGTAGACGGCGGTCATGCCGCCCTTGCTGCCGCCGGTGGAGATCCACCGCCCCGTGTAGATCTCCTTGAGGGCGGTGATCAGGCGGTGCTCGTCGGTGGCGGCCTGCCAGATGGTGTCCTTGGTCCAGTCGGCCGGCTCGGGCCGGGACGGCGTGAAGTAGCGGTGCTCCAGGGAGATCTGGTTGCCGTCCACCAGCGCGGTCGGCTCGGACCGGAACATCGTCTCGGGGGTGTTGTAGCCGCTGGTGTAGAGCACCATCGGCCGGTCCTCGGACTTGTGCTGCAGCAGGACGCGCTGCTCGAACCACTGGCCGTGCGGCCGCCGGTGGTCGACGGGCTGCCGGTAGGTCAGCCAGAACCAGCGGTAGCCGGGAAGGGTCGAGGCCTTCTCCTCCACCGTCATCCCGGGGATGGCGCGCAGCCGCGCTGCGATGTCGGCCGTCGCCGTACGGGCCTGGGCCGACCGGGCCGCCGCCGCGCCGGCCGGCGCCGCCGACGCCGTGCCGGCCGCCGCGATGAGACCGCCCGCGGCCAGCAGTATCGCCACCGCCCCGCGCGAGAAGCGCCGCATCTCTTCCCTTCCCGTCGATCACCACGATTCGCGGGGCGACAGTAGACGGGAAAGGCAGGTGAAAAGGGACTCCTGTACCGCTTGTTACACATCCGTGACGGGCGCGTCGCGGGCATCCGCAACGGGAACACGGCGGGACATCGGACCGGCCCGCCGCGGGGATGCGGCTCAGATGCGGCCGCCGGAGAGGAAATGCGCGACCAGCCATCCGAGTCCGAGCACCAGCACCAGCCGGCGCAACTGCCATCCGGCCGGCTTGCCGCGCACGGCGAACGCATCCCAGACCAGTTCGGAGAGGGTGTCACCGGGCCGCCGGTTGAAAACCGCGGGCAGTTCGATGGCGAAGAACATCAGGATCCAGAAGATCCAGGCAGCGAGATAGGGGGACATGAACGCCACCTCGGGGGAGGTTTTCTCTCCCTCTTCACTACCCGTTAAGGGAGATCGTTACCCCAGGTCGGCGGGGTGATAGCGGGAGATGAACTCCCGTTCGCGGGGCGTGAAACGGCGCACCCGGCCCGCCTCCACGTCGAACGCCACCATCACCGAGACGGCGCGCGCGTACACGTGCTCGTCGTCGCGCACCTCGTAGGCCAGCTTGAACGACGCGGCCCGCACCTCGGTGACCCACGACTCCACGCGCACCGGATACACCGACGGCAGCAGCGGCCGGAGATAGTCGATCTCGTGGCGGGCGACGACCATGCCGCGCACCGGCTCCTCGCCCTTGCGCACCGGGTCGCCGTGGAACATCTCCAGCCGCGCGTCCTCCAGGTACCCCAGGAACTTGACGTTGTTGACATGCCCCTGCGAGTCGATGTCGCCGAACCTGATGTGGAATTCGTAGACGTGCCGGACGCCGGCATCGGCGGAGATCTCGCGTTGCATGCCCTCACCCGGGAGTAGCGGACGAACCGGGCCGATCGTATCCACGCCCCGCGACCGCCGCGACGCCGGCCTCCGGGCTACTCCACCGCGGCGAACGGATCGGCCACGTTCCCCACCGGCGTCGCCGCGGCCGCCGCCTTGACCAGCAGGACGAACTCCGCCAGGCACGGCAGGCACTGCGCGGCATGCCGGCTCAGCTCCTGGATCTCCTCCTCCCGCAGCACACCGGTGGCGGGCGTGAAGTCGCGGACGTAGGTGCAGCCGTCGGCGGGCTCGGCCCCGTCCGCCGGCCGCACCGGCACCCGCTGCCGCCGGGTGAACGCCGCCAGCATCTCGTCGATCAGATCCGCGGCCTCGACATGCCCGGCCGCATACGCCTCCGCATACGCCTGCGCGGCCTCGGTGACCAGATGGAACTCCTCCCGCTGAGCGCTGTAGGAGTCACCGGACGCCCGCTCGGCACACCGCCCGGCGAGCAGATCGAGCGTCCGCCCCAACCGCAGCGCCGCGTCGGCGTGGTCGTTGCGCGCGGCGACCCGGTACCACCGGGCGGCCTCCTCCAGCCCGCCCTCCCGGTCGTGCCGCTCGGCCAGCTCGTAGGCCGCCCGCTCC
This sequence comes from Actinomadura keratinilytica, assembly GCF_039539665.1. Taxonomy (NCBI): domain Bacteria; kingdom Bacillati; phylum Actinomycetota; class Actinomycetes; order Streptosporangiales; family Thermomonosporaceae; genus Actinomadura; species Actinomadura keratinilytica. The sequence continues at coordinate 28,611 of NZ_BAABDO010000072.1, read as the reverse complement.
AGCTCCAGGGAGTCCAGGAACGCCGCGTACCGCGCCCTGGCCAGGTCGTCGCGGTGGCGCCTGCGGTAGGCCTCCTCCAGCTCCTGCAGGCCGACGGCGAACTCGGCCTCGGGCATCGCCGCGATCGCGGACGCCGCGTCGGCCAGCAGCCGGTCAAGGTGCTCCTGCTCTTTCACGTCATCCCCTCCGCGCGCGGCGCCGCGGCGGGCCCGGCCGCCGGGCGCAGCAGTTCCGCGAGCCTCCGCCGGGCCCGGTGGACGTGGGTCTTGGCCGCCCCCTCGCTGATCCCGAGGATCTGCGCCACCTCCCCCAGCGGAAACCCCAGCAGGCAGTGCAGGGCGACCGCCTCCCGCTGCCGCCGGGGCAGCGTCCGCACCGCGTTCATCAGGTCGACCCGCTCCTCGGCGCCGCCCCCGTCCACGGCGACCGGCGCGGTGCCGCGCGTCACCATGTCGTCGAGCGAGGTGCACTGCTCCCGCGCCCGCGCCTGCCACCGCCGCAGCATGATCGTCGCGACCCGGAACAGCCAGGCGCCGGGCTTGTCGTAGGTCATCAGCTCGTCCCAGCGGGCGCGCGCGGCCAGCATGCTCTCCTGCGCCACGTCCTCCACCCACCGCGAGTCGGACGTCTGGGCCCGCAGGTATCCGGTCAGCCTCGGCATCCAGTAGCGGTAGAACTCCGCGTACGACCCCAGCGCCTCGCGCCCCGCCCGGTCGGGAGGCTCCTTACCTTCCCGCGTCACCGCGCCACCCCGGTGACGACGCTTCGCCTGGGCTCCCTCCGGACGGCCACCGGGCCGTCCATCCGGACGTGTCGCGGACACCCGCCGAGGGGGACGGCGGATGCTGTCAGAAATCCATGCACGGGCTCTCCTCGGCTCCGGGGGGGTGGCTTGAGACCGTGGACGGCCATTTCCACCTCATCAGTGTTACGCATATGACTGCCACCGGAGCCAGCAAAAGTTGACATCACCCCCAAATCATCCGCGCCGTCGGCCGCGTTACCCAAAACGTGACCGAAATTCGCCACCGCCATCCCCTACAAACCCGACACACCCCCAACAAACCGTCAGACCACACAACCACTCACCACCAACCACCACTCCCCACCAATACCCCCCGAACCAAATTCACTTACGACCACCCGGTCAATTGGTAAATGATCACTTCTAATGCCCGCCTCCCGGCCATCCCCTCCACCGCGCGAAAACAATAACCACTGCCGATCACGCACCGCTCCCCCGCGGCGGCCGCCGCCCGGCCGCGTACCGCTCCGACGTCTCCAGCCGCTTATATGTAGGGGGTGGAGGCGAGCGAGGAGCTGACCATCGGCGAGCTGGCCGAGCGCTTCGGCCTGCCGACGCACGTACTGCGCTTCTGGGAGAGCAAGGGGCTACTGGCACCCGCGCGGCGCGCGGGCGGTCAGCGCACCTATGAACGGGCGGACCTGGAGCGCGTGGCGCTGATCCTCATCGGCAAGGAGGCCGGCTTCACCCTGGCGGAGCTTCGCACGCTGCTGTCCTCTCCCAGCCCGATGGACCATCAAGACCTGCTGCGCCGCCACGCCGAAGAGCTCGAACGCCGCATCGCCCGGGCACGCGCGGCCAAAGAGCTGGTCGAGCACGCGCTCGCCTGCCCGCACGGCTTCGCCGAGTGCGAGCACGCCCGCAAGCAGATCGCGGCCCGCATCCCTCCTGCCCCCGGCCAAGCCTCACCCACCGATGCGCCAGACAGCGGACACCACGACACAAGCACCCCCCGCTGCCACCCGACACGCTGAGCACAGGCCCACAGCCCCGGCCAGCAACAACCGCCAACGCGCCCACACACGGCGCGCCGCGCCTGCGGGCCGCACAGCGCCACCGGCTGGGCCGACAGCCTCAGCCGCAAGTCCGCCACGTCCCCCACACGCCGCACCCACACAACCGTCCCCACTCAAGAAGGGTCCGACCTTCTTCCGAGCCCACGGCCCCCAACCCCATGAGCAGGCAGCAGCACACCCCAGCACCGCCGCCGACAGGCTGAACACAGGCCAGCAGGTCCCACACACCGAGCATGCCGTTTAACCACCGGCTCCAGACGCCGTGTTGTGGCGCATCGGGCCGCAACGGACGTGCCCACATCGCACTGGTCGTGTTGTGTCGTTTGGAAGGCATGTCGCGGCGGGCGGAGCCACTGAGCCGGGGGTCAGGCAGGACTGGCGGGCGCGCCACACCGCGTGGATCAGGGGGCTCGTGGCGCTCGGCGCACGTCGGCTCGCCGAGCGTCGCGTGGAGGGTGCTCGAATGGGGTTCGGGGGGCGATTGGGGTGATGGAGGCAGGGGATCTGCGGGTTGTGGTCCCGCCGGTGGTGATGGGGGGATCGGAACCCTGCTGACGCTGCAACGAACGGTGTGCGGAACCCCCTAGGCTTGACGATATGGCCGAGTACATCTACACGATGCAGCGTGTGCGCAAGGCACATGGCGACAAGGTCGTCCTGGACGACGTCACCCTGCACTTCCTGCCCGGTGCCAAGATCGGCGTGCTGGGGCCGAACGGCACCGGCAAGTCCACGCTGCTGCGGATGATGGCCGGTCTGGAGCAGCCGTCCAACGGCGAGGCGCGGCTGATGCCCGGATACACGGTCGGGCTGCTGCAGCAGGAGCCGCCGCTGAACGAGGCGAAGACCGTCCTCGGCAACGTCGAGGAGGGCGTGGCCGAGACCAAGGCGATGCTCGACCGGTTCAACGAGATCGCCGAGAAGATGGCGACGGACTACTCCGACGAGCTGATGGAGGAGATGGGCAAGCTGCAGGAGCAGCTCGACCATCGCAACGCCTGGGACCTGGACAGCCAGCTCGAGCAGGCCATGGACGCGCTGCGCTGCCCCCCGCCGGACGCCGACGTGACCAAGCTGTCGGGCGGTGAGCGCCGCCGCGTCGCGCTGTGCAAGCTGCTGCTGGAGGCGCCCGACCTGCTGCTGCTGGACGAGCCCACCAACCACCTCGACGCCGAGAGCGTGCAGTGGCTGGAGGGGTACCTGGAGAAGTACGAGGGGACGGTCCTGGCCGTCACCCACGACCGGTACTTCCTCGACAACGTGGCCGGCTGGATCCTCGAGCTCGACCGCGGCCGCTGCTACCCCTACGAGGGCAACTACTCGACCTACCTGGAGAAGAAGGCCGAGCGCCTCAAGGTCGAGGGCAACAAGGACGCCAAGCGCAAGAAGCGCCTGCAGGAGGAGCTGGAGTGGGTCCGCTCCAACCCCAAGGCGCGCCAGGCCAAGAGCAAGGCCCGACTGCAGCGGTACGAGGAGATGGCCGCCGAGGCGGCCAAGACCCGCAAGCTGGACTTCGAGGAGATCCAGATCCCGCCGGGTCCGCGTCTGGGCAACACCGTGATCGTCGCCGAGAACCTCACCAAGGGGTTCGGCGACCGGCTGCTCATGGAGAACCTGTCGTTCAACCTGCCGCCCAACGGCATCGTCGGGGTGATCGGCCCGAACGGCGTCGGCAAGACCACGCTGTTCCGGATGATCGTCGGCGAGGAGCAGCCCGACTCCGGCGCCCTGCGCATCGGCGAGACGGTCAGCGTGTCGTACGTGGACCAGGCGCGCGGCGGCATCGACCCGAACAAGACCGTCTGGGAGGTGGTCTCCGACGGCCTCGACCACATCAAGGTCGGCCAGGTGGAGATGCCGTCGCGGGCGTACGTGGCGGCGTTCGGGTTCAAGGGCCCCGACCAGCAGAAGCCCGCGGGCGTGCTGTCGGGCGGTGAGCGCAACCGGCTGAACCTGGCGCTCACCCTGAAGATCGGCGGCAATGTGCTGCTGCTGGACGAGCCGACCAACGACCTGGACACCGAGACGCTCGGCTCGCTGGAGAAGGCGCTGCTGGAGTTCCCCGGCTGCGCCGTCATCACCTCGCACGACCGGTGGTTCCTGGACCGGATCGCGACCCACATCCTGGCCTGGGAAGAGGGGTCCAGCTGGTTCTGGTTCGAGGGCAACTTCGCCGACTACGAGAAGAACAAGATCGAGCGCCTGGGCGCCGAGGCGGCCCGCCCGCACCGGGTCACCCACCGCAAGCTCACCCGCGACTGATCTTCGGCCGGGATGCGCCCCTGTCCGCCGTCCGGCGGGCAGGGGCGCGTTCGTGTGCGTTTCAGACGGCCGCCGTCATCGCCCCGTGGCGGCGCTCCAGCAACCGCACGGCACCGCGACCGACGGGACCCGTGCCACCGGGCGGCCGTACGCCAGGGAAGGGGCCCCCTGACGCCTGGATCAGCTTTCGGGGGGCTTGGGGCCGTCCACGGCGGGCAGGCAGACGCGGTCGCGGCCGGACTGCTTGGCGCGGTACAGGGCGAGGTCCGCCGCCGCCAGAAGGTCGACCAGGTCTTCGCCGTGCATGCGGAACAGCGCCACCCCCACCGAGATCGTCACGCCGACCGTGCCCTCCTCGGCGGGGACGGCCAGTCGGCGCACCCGTCCGCGCAGGCGTTCGGCGACGCGGCACGCCTCCACGGTGTCGGCGCCCGGCAGCAGCACGACGAACTCCTCGCCGCCGAACCTGCCAACCACGTCGTAGTCGCGCAGCTGGTTGCACAGCGTGCTGGCGACGCCGATCAGCACCTGATCGCCGACCAGATGGCCGTGGGTGTCGTTCACCCGTTTGAAGTAGTCGATGTCGATCAGCAGCAGCGCCACCGGCTCGTGGGTGCGCTGGGCGCGGGACAGCTCGGTGTCGGCCTCGCGCTGCCACGCCGCCGCGTTCAGCAGACCCGTCTTGGCGTCGGTGCGGGCCGCGGCCTGCAACTGCTGGTGCATCAGGCTGCGCTGCAGGAGGACGACGGGCGGCAGGGCCAGGAGCAGCAGCGACAGCGACAGCGCGCTGTTGATCGCCACCATCACGCCGACGCACAGCTCCACCACGTCCAGCAGCAGGTTCTCGCGGTTCCACAGCACCTCCCGCCAGCGGCTCTCGGGGTTGGCCGTGTACGCGGCGACCGCCACCAGCGCGAGGTTGATCACGGTGAACAGCGCGGCGCACCCGATCGCCAGGGGGATGCCGGGATAGCCGTCGATCACCCACGCGGCGCCGTGGACCAGCGGTTCGGGCACGACGAGGTGGAACAGCACCGACGCGCACGCCCCGGCCAGCGCGAGCGCGGAGGTCACCATGACCCTGCGGTAGAACAGGGTGCGCCGGACGCGGAACTGCAGCAGCAGCTGCAACGGGATGGGGAACAGCAGCACGTACACCGGCGGCAGCAGCAGCGCGACCGGCAGCCACCACGCCGACAGCAGGTCCCGCCCCACCCCGGCGGGCATGCCCAGGCGGCGGGACGCCTCGATGCAGACCGCGCCGCAGACCAGCAGCGCCGTGAAGGTGACCAGATCGTGGATGCGGACGGGGGTGGTCAGCACTCCCGCCACGGCCAGCGCCAGGTGAAGGGTGACGACGCCCGACACGTAGACCGCCAGCAGGGGCGGACGCCCCGGCGGCCCTGCTCGTCGCGGCGCGGGCGCCAACTCCCCACCACGATCCTCGGCGGACGACTGCACTGCCGTCATCCTTCCCCCCAATGCATCACGTTGTGTAACACGATAATTGCAACGTGTGCGGGACGGGTTGGAAACCGGCACCTCGGTTGCGCGGCGCCACCGGCGCCGATACGCCGCCTGCGACCGAGGGGCGAACACGCTCTCCCCGGGATCTTCCGGAGGGGAAGAGTCACACACGGCGTTTCACGGATCCGAGCCCGCCGCCCGCCCCGGCGGCGCGGGCGCACCGCCCGGTCCCGGCGGGGCGGATCGACGCCCGGTCATCCCTGCGATCAGGGACGGGACCGGCACCGCACCGGTCTCCCCCGGACCGCCGCGGTGCCCTGAGCCGTCCCGGTTCCCTCGCCCGTCGGGCGGCCGGGAACGGCGTCAATGACGGCGCCGCAAAGACGTGGAACCTGTTCTAGTCGAGCATCCCGGCCCCTGGCGTGGCCGCGGTCGCGCGGCGGACGCTGAGGCCGCGTCCGCGGCTTTGCTCTTTCGCCGCTCGCCGCCCGGCCGCAGATCGAACACCTGCCCTGAAATCACGAGATATTCGTGCGGCGTCGGCCCTTAGGCGTCCTTTTCATCGATGCCCGCGAGGTTAATCCGCATAACGCCCCGCCGCTCCCACGCCCCGGCAGCGGCCCGCCGCCCCGAGCCCGCGCCACCCCACGGACACCAGGCCCCGTCCCTCTGCGCCAGGCAGCCCACCCACGCCTCAGCCATCGGCACCGCCACACGTAGACGCGCACGCTCGGAGCTGGCGCGAAGGCGTACCACTCGTCGGTGCGCACACGCCCAGGTCATGTCCGGTGGATCTTGGTATTCGGCAGTGGTGGAACTTGCGTGTGAGCGGTCGGCAATCGGGCGTCCCCGCTGCCGCCCCGTGGCATCGCCGCCGCTACCGGCGGCCGTGCCGATCAGCAACCGGGACCGCCGCGAACCGGGTGGCGGCCCCGTCGACAGCACGCAGCACCGACGAACACCGCACCAACCGATCCGAAGTGAGGCGCGGCATCGCCACCCGCCACGCCAGGCCCCGCGCGTCACCACCGTGTCGCTGCGAACCCACCATGATTCTCCGGACACGCCTTAGCAGCGCAGGCCCGCATCCGGGCGGCCACCCGCAGCGTTCGATCACGCGACCGTGCCAACGGGCAGCCAGACCCCGCGACCCGTGCGGCAAGGGCCGCTGCGCGGATCCGGCTGATCCGCGCCTACGAGCCAGCGGACCGCCGGGCGCCCTGCGAGGCGTCCGCAGGCTGGGGCGCGGGTATGAACGGTCCGTCGCCGCGCTGCCGCACGGCCTCGTCAACTGGCGGTGGTGGGAAGGACCGCCACGGCCTCCACCTCCACCAGCTGGTCGTCGTAGCCGAGGACGGTGACGCCCAGGAGGGTGCTCGGGACGTCGTGCGAGCCCATGTAGTCGCGGTAGACGTTCCAGGCGGCGACCAGGTCGGCCTGGTCGGAGGAGGCCACGTAGACGGTGGTCTTGACGATGTCGGTCAGGGACGCCCCGGCGCCCTCCAGGGCGGTGATGAGGTTGCGCATCACCTGGTGGGTCTGACCGGCCACGTCGCCCGCCGCGACGGTCTTGCCGTCGGCGTCGAGCGGGCAGGCGCCCGCCACCCAGAGGGTGCGCACCGGGGCGTCGGCGGCGGCGGCGTAGGCGTAGTCGACGGCGGCCAGGTCGTTGTTGCGGATCAACCGGACGGCCGGGGGCATGAGGGCTCCGTTCGTGAGTCTGGCTGTATCGGCTCAACGGGGTTCCTGATCGTCCCATGCGGGCCTGCCGAGTGCGGGAGGGCGCCCGGTGAGCCGACTCGTCACCGGGACATCCGCTCCCGCGGGCGGCCCCGCCGACCGGGTGCGTCGCGATGATCGCGTCGTCGGTGGCGCTGTCCAGCGCGCCTTTGCCGCTACTCGGAGGCCGCGACGTAGAACCAGTCGCCGTCCTCGGGTTCCTGCCGGTCGTCGAGGTTCAGCAGGACGTCCGGCAGGGCCCGCCGTATGCGCTCCATCATCGGCCTGCTGAGGAAGTGGTGGTGCAGGTCGAGGTGGCTCAGGTGGGTGAGCGGCTGCCCGGCCAGCAGCGCCTCCGCCCCCGCGTCGGTCAGCGTGCCCAGGGCCAGGCTGAGCGACTCCAGCCGCGCGACGACCGGGGCGCCCGCCAGCGCCATGGCCATCTGGTCGGCGAGCTCGGAGTCCTCCAGCCCCAGATGCCGCAGCGCCGGGAAGCGCTCGCCGCTCAGGATCGGCGCAAGGTCGGCCACGGTGGCGTTGCCGCCGTAGTCTCCGACGCCCAGCCACAGGTCCAGGTGCTCCAGGTTGGGCAGGTCGCAGGCGCAGACGTCGCGCACGACCTGGGCGGGCAGCCCGCCGGACTCCAGCCGCAGCCGCCGCAGGGCAGGGGCGGCGACCGGCCCCAGCCGCAGGTTCTCGCTGCCGCGCACCTCCAGGGTCTCCAGGCGGGGGAAGATTTCGAGCACAGGGCCGAGGTCGCAGCGCTCGATCCAGGACAGCTCGTACTCCTCGAAGACGATGTCGCCCACGAAAAGGTGGCGCAGCGCGGGCAGCCGATCGGCGGCCTCGGTGAACAGCCCGACCAGGTCGTGCTCGGGTTCGTCCCAGCCGGTGACCAGGTGGGTCACCCGGGTGGTGTCGACGGTGTCCAGGAACTCTCGGAAGACCTCCGTGAAGTCCCGCTTGTCCCGCCTGCCGCCGACCCGCACCCGCCAGGCCGTCGCGGCCGGATCACCGACGGGCTGGGATTCATGCCGGAAGTCGGTCACCGGCAGCCCGGCGAACTGCTGCAGATGGTTGGAGAAGACCATGGGTCCCTTTCGGTCGTCGGACGGCACCTGTCCTACCAGCCGCCGCGGACATCCCGCGGCGACTTCCGCCGAGGCATGCCCGTCCTAAACCAACAGCCCAGCGCAAACGCAACCACCACCACCCGCGAGGCCCCAGCAGAAGTCACCGACATGCCCGAAACGCCTCCGGGCATCGCCGCTGAGAATGCGTCCCGTCGCGGCAGGCGATCTCGACACGGACGCAATCAGCACCACCGCCGAGGTTCCCAGCGGGGCGCAGGCATGCCGGTGGCACGCCCCCAGCGATCCGCCCCACCGAATCAGACAGCCCGCGCGGCCGACACCGCCAGCGCCAGCCGCACGATCTCCGACACGAAGGGCATCGGCACGCTGACGAAACA